>NZ_JBSFHA010000009.1:0-193265 GCF_053596855.1 Streptomyces sp. NPDC001617 | reverse complement strand
GCGCAGCAACTCCATGAAGCGGTGCATGTCGTGGGCCGACGCCACCATGCCGCCGCTGCCGGACAGGAAACGGGGGCGTCCGCCGCGCAGGGGCATCTCCAGGGCGTCCAGGAAGGCGGGTGCGGGGCGCTCGAAGATGCCAGCGCGGGCGCCAGCTTCCAGGTCGCCATCAGGATCGGGAAGTTCCACGGGATGATCTGCGCGACCACGCCGAGGGGCTCGTGGAAGTGGTACGCCACGGTGTCCTCGTCGACCTCGCCGAGCGAGCCCTCCTGCGCGCGGATCGCCCCGGCGAAGTAGCGGAAGTGGTCGATGGCCAGTGGGATGTCGGCGGCCAGCGTCTCGCGCACCGGCTTGCCGTTCTCCCAGCTCTCGGCCACCGCCAGTTTCTCGAGGTTCGCCGCCATCCGGTCGGCGATCTTCAGCAGGATGTCGGAGCGCTCGGTCACCGACGTACGGCCCCAGGCCGGGGCGGCCGCGTGCGCCGCGTCCAGCGCCCGCTCCACGTCCTCCGCCGTACCGCGCGCGATCTCCGTGAACGGCTGCCCGTTCACCGGCGACGGGTTCTCGAAGTACTGCCCCCGGGCCGGCGGAACGTACTCGCCCCCGATGAAGTGGTCGTAGCGCGCCTGGTAGGAGACGATCGCGCCCTCGGTACCGGGCGCCGCGTAACGGGTCATGCTCGTGTGCCTCCTTCAGCAGCGCTGCCCGCCGTTGGGCAGCTTCCGTGGGGAGGCTAGGGACGGCGACGTTGCAAATACGTTGCCGCCGAGTGCCGAGTGCCGAGTGCCGAGTGCCGAGTGCCGAGTGCCGAGTGCCGGATGGCAGGGGCGGGGTCGGGCACCGGCTGTCGGGTGACGGCGACGACTACGTTGCCGTGCTCGCCGGTGCCCGGCGGAGGCGCCCCGGTCGACGGGTCCGCTTCGGTCCTACGGCCGTCACGTCGGCGTGGCTCCCCTGCGGCCGTGGGCCCCGGTCCAGTCGGCCGGTGCCGCGAACTCCGTCTCCAGTGCCGTCAGCCGGGCCCGGACGGCCGCCGTCGGCCGTACCGCTGCGAGCGCCCGCCATATGTCGACGTCGTCCTCGCCCCACGGCGCGTGCGCCCAGTCGGCGAGCAGGTCCGGGTCCCGCCGGGCGATCAGCGCCGTACGCAGGCCGTCGGCGAGGCGGTGCCTGAGCCGCACCACCGCCGGGGCCTGGGACCCGGGCAGCACCGGGCCCGTATACGCCGACGCGGCCGCCGTGACCGCACCGGTCTCCAACCGCCGCTCCACGACGGCGACATCGCACTCGACCGGGACGGTGAGCCGATAGGGCCGCGAGGCCAGCAGCCCCGGCCCCAGCAGCCGCCGCAGCCTGGCCAGTTCGGCCCGCAACGTCACCGGCGGCACCGACTCGCCCTCGTACAGCGCGCACAGCAGCTCGTCTCCGCTCAGTCCCTCCGGATGCCGGGCCAGCAGGACCAGGATCTCGCTGTGCCGACGGCTGAGCCTGATCCGCCGCCCCTCGACGACGAGTTGGGCCTCGTCACGGCCCAACGCCGACAGCTCCGGTGTGTCCGGGCCGGGCCGCTCCGGCACGAGCAGCGCCAACTGCGACTCGGCGGCCCGCGCGACCGCCTGCACGAACCCCAGGCTGTGCGGATGTGCGAGCCCGTCCCCGCCGGTGATGTCCACCGCCCCGAGCACCCGCCCGGTCCGTGGATCGTGCACCGGAGCCGCCGCGCAGGTCCACGGCTGCACCCGCCGGATGAAGTGCTCGGCCGCGAACACCTGCACGGGCCGGTCCACCGCGACCGCCGTCCCCGGCGCGTTGGTCCCCATCGCGGTCTCCGCCCATCGGGCACCCGGCACGAAGTTCATCAGGCGCGCCTTCCGCCGGGTGGTCGGATGCCCCTCGACCCACAGCAGCCTGCCGTGCTCGTCGCACACCGCGAGCAGATGCTCCCCGTCGGCGGCGAAGGTCCCCATCAGCTCCCGGAACAGCGGCATCACCCGCGCCAGCGGATGCTCGGCCCGGTAGGCGCCGAGGTCCCCGTCCATCAGGTCCACGTCCGCCGTACCGTCGGGCCCCACGCCCGCCCGCGCGGAACGCCGCCAGGACTCGGCCACCACCGAGCGCACCGGACGCGTCACCGTGCCCGCCTCGGTGAACGTCTCATGCGCGCGACGCAGCATCAGCGCGCGCTCGGCAGGGTCGGCCCCCGGCTCCAGGGCCACCCACGGATCGGTCAACTGGGCCTCCCCGAAAGGTATGCGACTGGGGACATCGTCACTCCGGGTACGCGCCCGGACAACCGTTTCGACCGCGCTCACCCGGACGAGCACCCCGCCGCCCCTGTCAGGCGAGGTCGACCAGCCTCATATAGCGCGTCCAGTCCCAGTCGGGCCCGGGATCGGTGTGATCCGTCCCCGGCACCTCGTAGTGCCCGATGATGTGCGCCCGGTCCTTCCGGATACCGTACTTGGCACAGATCGCCGCGGTGAGCCTGGCCGACTGCTCGTAGAGGGCGTCGGTGAAGTAGGCGGGCCGGTCCACCCACCCCTCGTGCTCGATGCCGATGCTGCGTGTGTTGTAGTCCCAGTTCCCCGCGTGCCAGGCGATGTCCGCCTCCCGGACGCACTGCGCCACGCGCCCGTCGGCCGATCGCACCAGATAGTGCGCGGACACCTGCTTCTTCGGGTTCTGGAAGATGGCGAGCGTGTCGGCGTACGTCTCCTGCGTGACGTGGATGACCACGTAGTCGAGCGGATAGGAGTCGGGGCGGTCCGACGCCGTGTAGTTGGAGGCCGTCGCCGGCTGCCACTCGGCCGGCGGGTAGTCGACGGCCCGGGGCTGCGCGTCGGCCCGTGCGTCCGGCAGTAAGACATGGGGAACCGCGGCCAGGGCTGTGCCTTTCAGGAACAGTCGCCTGGAGGTACCGGGTCTTGCTCGCTCCATCGAGCCGTGCCTTTCGGTGTGCGTGCAGGGACGGGGCTGCTCATCGCCGCAGCGCCGCTGCGCTCTCCCGCAGCTGCGCATGCACCCCGCGGTGAGTCTCGCGTGCGGGCAGCCACTCTTTGCGGATCTTGGCCACGCAGGTGTAGTTGGTGTCGCACACGTTGGCCAACGGCGACTCCACCGCCTGGGTCGCGAACTGGTACGCGTCCAGTTCGCTGAACCCGTAGTCGCGCGCCAGCCACTGCACCAGGTCCAGCTGGGATATCCGGAACGCGTCCTCCAGCGGGCGGGCCGAACCGGTCGAGATGATGTGCGTGTCCGACTCGATGCGCGGCCACGGCGTGGCGACTCCCTTGAGCAGCTCGACGATCACCACGGTGTTCATCGCGCACTCGACCGCGACGCCACAGGTCTCACCCTCGCCCTGCCGGGCGTGCCCGTCGCCGAGGCTGAGCAGCGCGCCCTCCACGTTCACCCCGAGGTAGCAGGTGACGCCCGCCCGCATCTCGGGTGTGTCCATGTTGCCGCCGTGCGCGTCGGGCACCAGGGCCGACCGGACCTCGAGGTTGGCGGGGGCCACGCCCACCGTGCCGTGCATCGGATCGATGGGCAGCTCGGCCTCGATGTCGCTGTCGTGTGCCCGGAACAGCGCCGTGCGCCGGGTCCGGTCGAGCTGCCAGATCCACACGGTCTCCGGCAGCGGCGGCTGCAGTGTGGCGGTGGTGTGGGTGGAGGTGAGCGCGCCGAACAGGGGGACCGTGGTCGACGCGGCCCAGTCGCGGGCCGGCTCGATCGATACGAAGTGCACGGCGACCGTGTCGCCAGGCTCCGCCCCTTCGACGTGGAAGGGGCCGGTCTGCGGGTTGAGGAACGGGAACTCGCACACCTCGGACACCAGGTCCTTCTCCGACCGCACCCGCCCGGCGAAGCAGTCCTCGGTGTACAGGTCGAGGACGGTGCCGGGCGCGATGCGTGCCACGGGCGGCGCGCCGCCGAACGTCCAGGCGTACTCGCCCGGTTCGGGACGGACGGTCAGGATCCGAGGGTCGCTCATGGGTGGGCTGCTCCGATCTGCGAGGTGCCGGTGGGGGCGGGCTCGTCCAGGTGGACCCGGGCGGTCTCGGTCATGTGCTCGGGGTGTCGGCGCGTCAGCACGACCAGCACCACGAGCCCCGCGACCATCCATATCCCGACGATGGGCGTATGACACCGGTGCGGTCAGTTCGGTGACGAAGTCGAAGAGGGGCAGGCCGGCCGCGGTCAGCAGCGCGGGCACGAACGCGACGATGCCGAGGATCGGCAGCGGCAGATGGCGTACCGGCTTGAGCAACTCCCGCCTGCGGCGCAGGAAGTAGCCCGCGCAGGCGAGGTCCACGATGTAGACACCGATCACGACCGTCACGATCACCGTGGCGAGCAGCAGGAACGCCGTCACCGGGTCGTAGCCGAGCCCAGCCCCAGCACCGCGGCCGACCGCGACCACGGTCCGCATGGCGATCCACGTGTGCGACGTCCATCACTCACACCTCGCGCAGAAGACTGGATGCCTACAGCGGTTGACGTCACCTGGTGTGGCCGAAAAGGTCTGTTGTACGGCCCCCGAGCGTGGGCTCGACAGGCAACGGACTCCCGGGGCCGACACCCCTGGTGCGATTGATCGAGGTCGGTTCACCCATACTTCAGGAGGTGCGGTACGCGACGGAGCTTCTGCTGCCTCACGACAGGACACAGGACCTCCCCGAGGAAGGCTGAACACGGTGACGACCGCCGCATACCAGGGTGAACCCGGATCCAACTCGGCGACCGCCGCGCGCGCCCTGTATCCCGAGGGCGACGAAATGCCCTGCACGAGTTTCGAGCAGGCCCTGGACGCCGTGACGCTCGGCGCCGCCGACGTCGCCGTGATCCCGGTGGACAACTCGGCGGCCGGACGCGTCGCGGACGTACACCATCTGCTCCCGGAGTCGGGGCTGTTCATCGTCGGCGAGTACTTCCTCGCCATCCGCTTCGACCTGATGGGGGTGCCCGGCGCGACGCTGGACCAGGTGGAGTGCGTACGCAGTCACGTCCACGCGCTGGGACAGTGCCGCAAGGTGCTGCGGGAGGGCGGCTGGCGCACCCTCGTCAGCGACGACACGGCCGGAGCGGCGCGCGAGGTGGCCGAGCTGGGCGACCCCCGGCACGCGGCGCTCGCCCCGCCCGCAGCGGCCCGGCTCTACGGCCTCGATGTGCTGCGCACCGAGGTCGAGGACGACCCGGACAACACCACACGGTTCGTCGTCCTCGCCCGGGACGCCGCCCTGGCCCCGTACACCGGGGAGCCGACGATGACGAGCCTGTTCTTCTGCGTGCGCAACATCCCCAGCGCGCTGTACAAGGCGCTGGGCGGCTTCGCCAGCAGCGGCGTGAACCTCACCAAGATCGAGAGCTACCAGATGGGCGCCGGGCTCAACCCCAGCCGCTTCTACGTCGAGATCGAGGGACATCCCGACGACGAACGTGTCGCCCTCGCCCTGCACGAGCTGCGTTTCTTCTCCTCCGAGGTGCGCATCCTGGGGGTGTACCCCGCCCATCCGCACCGGCTGACGAGCTGACCCGCCGCTCACACATGTGCCCGACGCCGAGAAACATGCCGGCCTGATGGAGAGCCGGTCTCGGCGACCTTCCGAGCAGCGAGCCGTCCCGACCCGCCGCGTCACACCGCCGCCGGTGTGTCAGGCCGCTCCGAGGCCGTTCAGCAGAGTGTCGACCACGACGTCCGCGGCCTGTCCGGCGCTCAGTTCGGGCAGCTGCCGAGACACGAGGTGCATGAGCTGGGGCAGCAGCGCGCTCGCCCATCCCTCCGGGAGACCGGGCCGCAGGAGGCCTTCGTCGGTGGCGCGTCGGAGGAAGGCGTCGACCTCCTGGACCGCGGCGTCACGGCGTGTGTGGACGGTGTCGTCGGCGAGCATGCGGGCGAGGTCGACGGGCCAGGTGCGGTTGACGCCGATGATGTTCTCGACGTAGCGGTGCAGGGCGACGGCGACGGGTGCTTCGCGCAGTCGTGCGTCCTGGATGGCGTGTTCGATGGCCGTCAGGCGGGCTTCGTAGATGGCCGCCAGGAGGTCCTCGCGGGAGGCGAAGCGGCGGTAGACGGTACGCCGGTCCACACCTGCCTCGGTCGCGATGCTCGCGATGCTCGCGCCGGAGTCGACGGCGAGCATGCGTGCTCCCGTGGTCAGGACGGCTTCCAGGTTGCGTGCTGCGTCGGCTCTCACCGCCCCGAGTCTAGTGGCGGAATGTGCAGCCTGAGACATCTAGCGCCTCTCAGAAGTAGAGCCCTGTCGTCTAAGCGCTACAGTGGAGTGACATTTAAAGAGCGTACCGGAAGAAGAGGAAACGCATGATGACCTATGACCGGCTCTTCATCGGGGGTTCCTGGGTCGAGCCGAGCAACCCGGAGCTGCTCGACATCGCCTCGCCGCACGACCGGTCGGTGGTCGGCCGCGTGGCGCAGGCGCGGCCGGCGGACATCGACCGCGCGGTTGCCGCCGCGCGGGCGTCCTTCGGGGCGGGCGAGTGGCGTCTGACGCCGCCGATGGAGCGGATCGCTGTCCTGCGGCGGTTCAACGCACTGCGCGAGCGGAACGCGGAGAAGATCGCGCACCTGATCTCACGGGAGAACGGCTCGGCCGGATGGTTCACCCGGGCCGGACAGCCCGGCCTGACCCGGCAGGCGAATGCCTACCTGAAGGCGGCGGAGGAGTTCGGCTGGGAGGAGACACTCACTCCCTCCGACCCTGTGTCCCCGGTGCGCAGCGTGGTGCGCCGCGAGGCGGTCGGTGTCGTCGCCGCCGTAATCCCGTGGAACTCGCCCTTCTCCTCGGCCACTTCGAAGATCATCCCGGCCCTGGTCGCCGGCAACTCCGTGGTCCTCAAGGTGTCCCCGGAGAACTCGCTGAGCATGGGCTTCCTGGCCGAACTCCTTGAACAGGTGGGCCTGCCCGACGGCGTGATCAGCGTCCTGCCCGCGGACCGGGAGACCAGTGAGTACCTCGTGTCGCACAAGGAGGTCGACAAGATCGCCTTCACCGGCTCGACCCGGGCCGGTCGCCGCATCGCCGCGATCGCGGGCGAGCAGCTGAAGCGGGTCAGCCTGGAGTTGGGCGGCAAGTCCGCCGCCATCATCCTTCCCGACGCCGACATCGAGAAGGCCGTCGCGGGCGTGAAGTTCGGCTCCCTGCTCAACAACGGCGAGTCGTGCATCGCCCAGACCCGCATCCTGGCCCCCCGCGGCCGGTACGAGGAGGTCGTGGCCGCGTTGAAGGAGCTGGTGGAGTCACTGAAGGTCGGTGACCCCGACGACCCCGACACCTTCATCGGCCCCATGATCCGCCCCGACCAGCAGGAGCGGGTGCGCGACTACATCCAGCTCGGCATCGACGAGGGCGCCCGCCTGGTCACCGGCGGCACGCAGATCCCTGAGGGCCTGGAGAAGGGCAACTACGTCACGCCCACCGTCTTCGCCGACGTCGACACCTCCATGCGGATCGCGCAGGAGGAGATCTTCGGCCCGGTCCTGGTGGTCGTCGCCTACGACGACGAGGACGACGCCGTCCGCATCGCCAACGACTCCGAGTACGGCCTCTCCGGTGGCGTCTGGTCCTCCGACGAGGAGCACGCCCTGGCGGTCGCCCGCCGCGTCCGCACCGGCACCATCACCGTCAACGGCGCTTCCATCGCCTTCGACGGCCCCTTCGGCGGCTTCAAGGCCAGCGGCATCGGCCGCGAGTACGGCGCGGTCGGCCTCGGCACCTACACCGAGTACAAGACCATCACCATCTGACCCTCAGACGTCCTCCGGCACCCTCGGCCGCCACCCTCCGGCGGGATGGGTGCTCCGGCCCTCGTCCGCCCGTCGCCGCCCCTTGCGACGCGCGCGCGGTCGACACCCCACAGGCGACATCACCACCTTGACTGGTGACGAGATCGGCTGCCATGATTGCGTCACCGTCTGAACCGGTGATTTCTGGACAGTCCCGGGCGGCAGGCGACCCAAGGCCTCTCGACCCAGATGGGGAGCACCAGTCATGGCAGTCAGCCATACCGCCGTTGTCGACGTCGACGGAGAAGGCCGGAACGGCGGTCACGTCCGCTCCTCCGACGGTCTGCTGGAGACCGGCCTCGCGCTCCCAAGGAGCTCGGCGGCGCGGGTCCGTTCTCGGTGGTGTCGACCAGGCCACCGCCGAGGAACCCCTCCGACCGAAGAGCGAGGGCAGGACATGGCTTCCATGACGCACACAGAGGACCGTGACCGGTCGCCGGACACGCAGGCGTGGAACTGGGCGCAGAGCGCGGTGTTGTCGGGGTACGGCCCGGCGGCCTCGAGCTTCCTCTGACCGGCGGGGAACAGCGCGGCACCAAGACCGAACCATCGAAAGCGAGATCACAGCCATGGACATGAAGCTCGAAGTCGTCATTCTGCCCGTCTCCGACGTGGACCGAGCCAAGGGTTTCTACGTGGAGCGGCTGGGCTGGCGCCTCGACGCAGACTTCCCCATCAATGACGGGTACCGGATTGTTCAGGTGACCCCGCCCGGCTCCGAGTGCTCGATCATCTTCGGGGAGGGCCTCACCCGGCAGGAGGCGGGCACGCTCCACGGCCTGCAGCTGACCGTCACCGACATCGTCAAGGCCCAGGAGGAGCTGACCTCCCGCGGTGTGGAGGTCTCCGGCCCGTTCCGCGACGAGACCGGTGCCTTCCATCACGCCGGCGACTCCCACCGAGTGCCAGGACCGCACCCCGAGCGGGCCAGCTACGGCACCTTCGCCGCCTTCCAGGACCTCGACGGCAATGAGTGGTTCCTCCAGGAGGTCTTCCAGCGAGCCCCCGGCCGCTGAACACGGTTCCCGGCGCGGTCGAGCTCCCGCCGCGCCGGGACCGCCACCCCATCACGGGCCACCACACCCGTCCGACGTGCTTCCATCCCACCGACACCCACGCCGTCGCCGGACGCCGAGAACGTCGCGGACCACACCACCGCCGCGTCGACCACGAGGTCGGTCACCTCGCGGGCGCCGTCCAGTACCGCCCCGGCTACCGGGGCCGGGCGTCGGCGAGCTGGTCCACTCGGCCACCGTCGCCATCCCCGGAGAGATACCGGTCGAACGGTTGGCTGCGCCTGTTGGAGACGAGGTGGGGCTCATGACCACCGCACGGGACCGGGAGCTGGTCGCCCTGGGGTGCCCGTCTGCTGGACCGGGCGGCCGCCTCGCTCCGACGGCGGGCGTGGTCACACCTGTGAGTGGGGCGGCCGAACGCGAGAGGGAGAGGGTGGGGCGTGGAGGTGTCGGACGCAACCGTCCGACTCAGCCGGGCTTCACCAGGGTGTACATGACGGAACGCTCCTGCTTGTGATGCCTGATACGTCCCTTGGCGACCAGGGATTCGAGGGTGTTCCGCACCACCTGCGGGGTGGGGTTGCGGTCCGGGTGCTTCACGAGGAGTTCGTCCCGCAGCTCCTTCGCCAGGCGCGGCTCGTCGTACTTGCCGAGCAGGTCCGCCAGCAGGGCTTCCTCCTGCTTCAAGACCGTGATCCTCTCCGTCAGCTCCTGCTGCAGCCGACGGTTCTCCTCCAAGTCCGACGCGGCTTGTGGACGTACCGCGATCGGAGGGTGTCGGCCGACTGGCTGGTCACAACCGTTCACTCCCTCGATTCGGGTGACGGCGCGCATGTCACCCACGTCGAGGGGCACGTAGGCGCTGGTGTGGCCGGGGAGGTGGGAAGTGTGAACGGCGATGGCACATGTGGGTGTCAGTGTGCGGCGGCCGCGGGCGCGGACTTCTTGCGGGCGCGGTATGCGGCGGCCTTGATTTTGTTGCCGCAGGACTCCATGCCGCACCACTGGCGCCGCATGCCCCGGGAGCGGTCGATGTAGACCCGGGTGCACTCCGGGTTGCCGCACTCCTTCATCAGGGGGACGTCCGGGCCGCTGAGCAGTTCCACGGCCTGTCGGGCGACGGTCGCCAGCGCCTGCTCGGGGGTCGCGTCGGTGTGCCGTCCGGCCATGGTGAGCTGCGGCGTCACGGGGGTCTTGCGCGCGGCGGCGTTGACCACGGCGAGCGCCTCGCGGTCGAACTCCTCGCCGAGCCGGCGGTCCGTGACGAGGTGGTAGACGGCCTCGCGCACCGTCGTCGCCTCCCGGACGTCGTCCTCGGTGCCGGGTGTGATCGTGTCCACCAGCCCGGCCTCCACGTACCAGGCATTCAGCCGCTCCGGCGTCACGAACATCTCGAACCGGGTCGAGCGCCGGGCCCGGAGTGTGGCCGCGAAATCGAGTGCCGGGTGGCCGCATACGAATACATGGTCAAGGTTCACATCACCATCTTGACAGGTGACTTCTGTCGGGTGCAAGGCCCGTCACCGTTTCAGGTGGTGCCCGGCTGGCGGCGCGATCGCGATCGTATGGCACCTCGCGCGGTCCGCGCAGGTCAGAGTCGGTCGCGTCCCGGATCCAGACGTAGTTCGCGGCCCTGTCACCGTCGGCGCGGCCGGCGGCCGTGGCTCGCCGCGACGGCAGCTCCGTGGTCCGCGCCCGGTGCGGCCTCCGAACTCGTCGCACAGTCGCGGGGAGAGGTGGTTGGTGGGCTCGTCGAGCAGGCTGGATCGCCGGCGTCGTGGTGGTGATGATGTCCATCGGCCTGCTGATGTGGTTCATGCGGCTGTTGCCCTTCATCTCCCGCACCGGCGCGATCTTCGTCCACGACATCCTGGCCTGGGCGATCACCATCGTCGCCCTCGGACACATGCGCAAGGCGCAGCCGGGACGAGGGCCGTTCCCGAGGCAGCGCCGGCCGTATCCGGACGTCGCCGCAGCCGCTCGTCGACGTCAGGCCGCGATGGAGGGGCTCGCGGCTGCGCCAGACGAGACTCGGTCCTCGTTCCGGCATGAACGCGACCGTGATCACCGCGGGCATGTCCGGGTCGAAACGGAACTCCGCACATGCCGGCAGCGGGGTGTACTCATCGAGCATCTGGTCGACAAAGGGGCCGACAGCTCACGCTGCCGACCCCTCGAGGTGTGCTCCGTATCGAACCGTCGGCCCCCGGACCGCGGTTCCGGTGCGCGTCACTTCGCCTGAAGAGGGCCCGCGAAGGACTTGCGCAGGGACGAGGGAGCGGCCAGGGGGAGCAGCGCGGCGAGCATCCTTCCCTTGACCGTGCTCGGCTCCCGCGTCAGCTCGACATCGACCCGGGTGCCCTCGCCCTCCGGAGTCATCCGGAAGACCCAGCCGCCGCCGGCTCCGAAGAGCTTGGAGTCGAGCGTGGTGATGGTGACCGTGTCCCCGGCCGGCTCCCACTCGTAGCGTGCGCGCTCCCACGCTGCGGCGGTGCCTTCGGTGACCTCGGCCCAGGTGTCGCCGAGTTCGTGGACCTCGAAGTGTTCGGCGTCGATCGTGGGCCAGGCCTCGGCGCGCGCGGGGCTGAAGTCGGTGAGCACCGCCAGCACTTCCTTCGGGCCGAGCTGGGAGACGAGATGGAACCGTACGACTGCCATGGGGTGTCCTCACCGAGAAGTAACCGCTCTGACTGGTGACGAGAGATTTTCATAGGTTTACGTCACCCGTCAAGATGGTTATTCGACTCAGATCAACCGGTTCGCCTGACTGGCCAGAAGTGCCTGAAGGCGCTTCAGTCACCGTCTTGACTGGTGACGATTCGAGATGCAAGCTGAACCTGGTCCCGTCGGCCGACGGGACCTGTCCACGACCGATGAGGTGGAGGCTGGTCATGAGCCAGGAAGCCACGACGAACGCCGCTGCGGCGGCACGGCATGCGCGCTTCGGCAAGCTGCCCGAGCGCATCCCGTTCGAGAACATGACCGAAATGGTCGAGTCCGTGCCGAAGGGCGCGGCGAGTGCCTCGGACCAGGACACCGGCGCATGGCGCACCTTCTCTTGTCTGGCCCTCGACCTGGGGCTCTAGCGCTCGGCGCAGGACCACATTGCGCGAGCACGCACCGTCAACACGGGGGCACGGCTCCGAACCCGATCCGTCGCGACGCCCGGGCCGATTCCGTGCACCCGCCAGCCCGAGGTGACGCAACCCTGCGCGGCGAACTCGGTGCGGCCCTCGTCCGCGTTCGCGCGCCCCTGGACCCTGACGCGCTGGTTGCACATGTCTGGCGCGGCGACACGGAGCTGGTGCTGGGACCACCCAAGCAGCGCGCCCTGCTCGCTCTGCTGCTGACCCAGGCGGGACATCCGGTCGCCGTCCACGAGATCGTCGACGCTCTGTGGGGACAGGACCCTCCGGACACCGCCGTCAACGTCGTCCAGCGGCACGTCGGGGCGTTGCGCCGGCTGCTCGAACCCGACCTCCCGGCCGGGGGCGAGTCGCGGTGGCTGGTGCGCGGCTCGGGCGGCTACCGGCTGGAGGTCGACCCGGACCGTCTCCACCTGCTGCGGTTCCGTGGCCTGCGGCAGCAGGCGGAGCGGGCGGCGCACGACGATCGACCGGCCGCCGCCACCGAGTTGCTGATCGAGGCCCTGGGTCTGTGGCGCGGGCCCACGGCCTCCGGGATCGCGGTTGTCCGCGGTGACCTCGCCATTACTGTCCTCGCCGCACCTCATCGACATCAATCAGACGTCCCTGTACCGCTTCGACGCCGACACCGCCGACCCGTTCCATGCGCCGACAGGACGGCCAGATCCAGATCGCCGTGGGCGGTCGGCCCCTCTACCGCTTCTCGGGCGACAGCAGGCCCGGCGACCTCAACGGCCAGGGAATCGACGGCAAATGGTTCGCGGCGGGCCCCACCGGAGAGGCCGTACAGAACGCACAGTCGTGACGACTTTCTGCCGGTCCTGGGTCTCATTCACGGCGTGGGTGCCACACCGGCCACCGCCGCCGGATCGTCGAGGACCGCCCGCACCACCGAGTGCGCGGCACCCAGCAGCGGCCCCTCGGGACCCAACCGCGAGACGGTCACCGGACAGGCGGGCCCCGCCGTGCGCCGGTCCAACTCGGCCTCCAGCGACGGCAGCAGCCAGGGCGCGAGCCCGGCCAGCGCACCGCCCAGCACGACGCTCTCGGGGTCCAGCAGATTCACCGCGCCGGTGAGCGCGATGCCGAGTGCCTCGCCGGCGTCGTGCAGGGCCCGTCGTACGTCCGTGTCACCGTCCGCGGCCCGGCCCGCGAGCAGCCCGACCCTGTCCTCGCCCGGCTCCAGCCCCGCCGCCCGCAGTACCGCCTCCTCACCGGCGTACTGCTCCAGACACCCCCGCCCGCCGCACGGACACGCGGGCCCCTCCGGCCGTACCGGCACATGCCCCAGCTCGCCGGCGAAACCACGCGTCCCGCGCAGCAGCCCCCCGGCCACCACGACGGCCGCACCGATGCCGATCTCCGCCGACACATGCAGGAAGTCATGCGGGGTGCTCTCGCCCAGCCAGAGTTCGGCGAGGGCACCGAAGTTGGCCTCGTTGTCGACGATCAGCGGATGGTCCGTGGGGAGCAGCGCGCCGAGGTCCGTGTCGTGCCAGCCGAGGTTCGGGGCGCTCACGACGGTGCGCGCGTCGCGGGCCACCAGACCCGGCACGGCCACCGCGAGGCCCGCGGGCCACAGTCCCTCGCGCTCGGCCTCGGCGACGACCCGGTGCACCAGCTCGGTGAGTTCGTCGATCACCGGCTCGGGGGAGCGGCCGCGGTTGGTGCCGTGCCGCACCGCCCGGGCCCGCACCTGTCCGCGCAGGTCGACCGCGCACACCGCGAGATGGTCGACGCCCACCTCGGCGCCGATCCCGGCGGGACCGTGTCCGCTGACGGCGAGGGCAGAGCCGGGGCGGCCCACCCGGCCGGGCCGCTCGGGGCCCAGCTCCTGGAGCAGCCCCGAGCGTATGAGCTCGTCGACGAGTGTCGAGACCGCGGCCCGGGTCAGGCCGATGCGCGAGGCGACGGCGGCGCGGGAGAGCGGGCCCTCGGCGCTGACGGTGTGCATCACCCGGGCCAGGTTGCGCCGGCGCATGCCCTGCTGGGTGTCGGGCAGCGCGCGGCCCGGCCCGGCCGGGTGCGCCTCGTGCAGCGGTGCGGTCATGCCCCCGTCCTCAACGGCTTTCGGTGCTCCGCTCCAGCAGCGGGGCCGCGTCGGAGAGTACCCCGGCGATCCTGGCCAGCGTCTCCTCGTCCCGCTCCACGGCATCGAGCACCGGGCCCGCGGCCGTGTTCCAGCGCCGGGCGACCGCGGCCGGATCCTCGCCGGTCAGCAGGCCCGCCGCCTGCGCCGCCGCGCCGAGTGCGACCAGTTCCTTCGCCTCCGGCACCTGCACCGCACGGCCCGACAGCCGGCGTACGGTCTGCTGCCAGGCCGTGCCCCGGGCGCCCCCGCCGATCAGCAGCAGCGGCGCCGAACGGTCCGCGTCCTCGTCGAGCACCAGGTCGAGCGCGCCGAGCAGGGAGTGCACAGCGCCGTCGTAGGCGGCCTGCAGGAGCTGACCGGCGGTGGTGTCGTGGCGCAGGCCGTGCAGCAGTCCGGAGGCGCCCGGCAGGTTCGGGGTGCGCTCGCCGTCCAGATAGGGCAGGAGGGTGATGGCCGTGGTGGGCTCCACCGCCTCGCGGTCCAGGCCCAGCAGCGCGGCGACGCGGTCGACGGCGAGCGTGCAGTTCAGGGTGCAGGCCAGCGGCAGCCAGTCGCCGTGCGCGTCCGCGAAGCCCGCCACGGTGCCGGTCGGATCGGCCGGGCGGCGTTTGGAGACGGCGTACACCGTGCCCGAGGTGCCCAGGCTCAGCACCGGTGTGCCGGGCCGCAGCCCGAGGCCCAGCGCGGCGGCCGCGTTGTCGCCCGTCCCCGGAGCGACCAGGGTGCCCTTGGAGAACGGCAGGTCATGGCCGTCGCGCACGGTCCCCGCCACCTCACCCGGGCGGACCACGCGGGGCAGCAGCGCCGGATCGAGGCCCACATGCGCGAGGGTCTCCTCGTCGTACGACTCCGTCCCGGACGCCCACCAGCCCGTCCCCGAGGCGTCGCCGCGGTCGGTCGTGCCCTGACCCGTGAGGCGCTCGGTGAGGTAGTCATGGGGAAGACGCACCGCCTTGGTGGCGCGCACCGCCTCCGGTTCGTTCTCGGCCAGCCAGGCCCACTTCGTGATCGTGAAGGACGGGCCGGGCACACTGCCGGTCCGCTCCGCCCAGGCCTTCGGGCCACCCAGCTCCTCGATCAGCCGGCGGGCCTGCGGCGCCGAGCGCACGTCGTTCCACAGCAGCGCCGGGCGCACCGGCTCGCCCCGCTCGTCCAGCGTGACCAGGCCGTGCTGCTGCCCGCCGATCGACACCGCGGCCGCCTCGTGCGCCGCGTCACCGCACTGGCGCAGGGCCTCGCACAGGGCGTCCCACCACTGGCGCGGGTCGCTCTCGCGGCCGGCCCCGGAGGAGACGGTGTGCGGTGCCTGACCGCTCGCGACGACCTGACCGGTGGCCGCGTCGACGACCAGCGCCTTGGTGGACTGGGTCGACGTGTCCACGCCGACGACGAGCGGACCCTCGGCTGCTGACATCGGGCTCTCCTTTTTCCGCGGCTCAACCGGATCCCTTCCCAGGGACGCTCCTGCATACTAATTTGTAAACCGCCATGACGAAATAGTCGTAAGCAAGCGTCGTCACCAAGCAAGGAGCCGCGGTATGAGCTACCAGCCCACCCCCGATGACAGGTTCACCTTCGGCCTGTGGACCGTCGGCTGGCAGGGAAGGGACCCGTTCGGCGACGCCACGCGGCGTGCCCTCGACCCGGTCGAGACGGTGCAGCGCCTGAGCGAGCTGGGCGCCTACGGCGTCACCTTCCACGACGACGACCTGATCCCCTTCGGGTCCTCCGACAGCGAGCGCGAGGCGCACATCAAGCGCTTCCGTCAGGCCCTCGACGCGACCGGCATGACCGTGCCGATGGCCACCACCAACCTCTTCACGCACCCCGTCTTCAAGGACGGCGCGTTCACCGCGAACGACCGCGACGTGCGCCGCTACGCCCTGCGCAAGACGATCCGCAACATCGACCTCGCGGTCGAGCTGGGCGCCAAGACCTACGTCGCCTGGGGCGGCCGCGAGGGCGCCGAGTCGGGCGCCGCCAAGGACGTCCGCGTCGCTCTCGACCGTATGAAGGAGGCCTTCGACCTCCTCGGCGAGTATGTGACCTCCCAGGGCTACGACCTGAAGTTCGCCATCGAGCCCAAGCCGAACGAGCCGCGCGGTGACATCCTCCTGCCCACCGTCGGCCACGCCCTCGCGTTCATCGAGCGCCTGGAGCGCCCCGAGCTCTACGGCGTCAACCCGGAGGTCGGCCACGAGCAGATGGCGGGTCTGAACTTCCCGCACGGCATCGCGCAGGCCCTGTGGGCGGGCAAGCTCTTCCACATCGACCTCAACGGCCAGTCCGGCATCAAGTACGACCAGGACCTCCGCTTCGGCGCCGGCGACCTGCGTGCCGCGTTCTGGCTGGTCGACCTGCTGGAGAGCGCCGGTTACGCCGGCCCGAAGCACTTCGACTTCAAGCCGCCGCGGACCGAGGACCTCGACGGCGTGTGGGCGTCGGCCGCCGGCTGCATGCGCAACTACCTCATCCTCAAGGAGCGCGCGGCCGCCTTCCGTGCCGACCCGGAGGTGCAGGAGGCTCTGCGCGCCTCGCGGCTGGACCAGCTCGCCCAGCAGACCGCGGCGGACGGCCTCGACGCCCTGCTCGCGGACCGCAGCGCCTTCGAGGAGTTCGACCCCGAGTCGGTCGCGGCGCGCGGGATGGCCTTCGAGCAGCTCGACCAGCTGGCGATGGACCACCTGCTGGGCGCGCGCGGCTGAACGGCACGGGTACGCGCGCGTGCATCGCAACGCGTACGCGCGCGTACCTGATCCGTCCCCGCACGGAATGCTCCGGAATCGTATGGTCCATGGCATGGGGGCGTATCAACTCCCGTGCGGGGCTCGCGCCATGTCCGCTGCGAGACGATTCTGGATGGTATGGCCATGCCGCCCGTACCTCCTCAGCCGCCTGGACCGCCGGATGACACGCCGCCTCGGGGCGGCGGTTTCGGACCGCCCACGGAAAGCTACGGCCACGGAGCCGCAGGGAACTTCGGACCACCCCCGGGCGGCGGGTACGGCCCCCCGCCGGGAGGCGACGAGCCGACCGTCCACGGTGGTTGGCAGCCGCCGCCGGACCCGTCCAGGAGGAGGCGGTGGCACATACTCTCCGTCCTCTTCGCCGGCTTCGCGGCGGGTGCCATCGTGCTGTGGGTCTCCGGCAGCCACGACTCCACCGACAAGAAGCCGGCCCCCGAGAGCAGTGCGAGCGCGAGCCACTCGGCGGCACCGTCGCTGAGCATCCCGACCGAACTGCCCAGCAAGCTGCCCTCGAAGGTGCCAACGAAGCTCCCGAGCGAGATCCCGAGCGACATCGCGTCACTGATCCCGTCCCTGGGCGGCATCGACCTGCCGTGACGACGCGAGGTCAGATGCCGTGCGGCAGCCGCACGTAGGTCACCCTCGTCTCGATACCGCTGTCGATCAGCCGGCCCTGCGCGTCGAACGCGTCACGATCGGAGGGCGAGCAGACCGTGTCCGCCGCACGAGCACCCCGGATGGGTCTCGGAGTACGAGGCTCTGCCGGACAAGTGCGCCGGCAGAGCCCCGGCTTGCGCCGGCAGAGCCCCGCCGGGCCGCGGTCAGACGCTTTCGTCATCGGTGGTCGGCTCCAGCGCGGCCAGCGCCGAAGCCGGATCCTGAGCTGCCGGGCCGGCAGGCTTCCACCGGCCCCGCTCCTTGCGATACGGCCACCAGCGTCCGTCTCGCCCCAGACGCAGCTGATCCGGTGAACCGACGACCGTCCAGCGGTTGGCGTCGGACCGCAGTGACGGCCGTTCGTCCCCTTCCCAGGCCGATTCCAGAGCGGCACGCGCGCGTGCCAGCGTTTCGCCCGAGACGGTCCACTTCTGCTCCAGCACGCTCAACGCCGCCGCACCTCCGAGCTCCCACGCGCGCGTGGCCCGTACCAGCCCCTCTCGGTCCCGCCCCGACTCCTCGGCCAGCCGGTCGGCCATGGCAGAGGTGGGCGCGCCGACGGCCAGCCGCACGGCGTCCTGAGCAACCGTCAACTCCGGCACTTCCCCGGCCTGTTCCGTGCCGGGCCGCAGCGCCTCCGCGAGCAGCCTGTGTGCCTCGACGGCGGTCCGGGCGGCCAGGTGGCGAAGCGCGTCCGGGGCGATCCCCGCAGCGGGAGGGGCGTCGGTGTCCAGGGACGGCGGTGTGCCGGGCTCGGCAGGCAGGTCCGGGAGTGCAGGCAGGGGCGGCAGGACGTCGCCGGCCGCATACGCCTCGACGGCGTCCACCCCCTCCGGCTCGGCAGGCACCCCGGCAGTCGAGGCGCTGCGGGTCTGGAGCGCGTCCAGGAGAGCGCGGTCGCCCCGCCCTCGCATCAGCAGCAGGACGAAGGGGTCCTGGTCCAGCAGCCGGGCCACCTGGTAGCACAGGGCCGCCGTGTGCCCGCAGTGGTCCCAGGCGTCGCAGTCGCACTGTGGCTCCAAGTCGCCCATGCCCGGCAGCAGTTCGACGCCCGCGCCCGCCGCGTCCTCGACCAGGTGCGGCGGCATCTCGTGATCCAGCAGCGCCGCGACGTGTCCGGCCCGCTCGACCGCCATGTCCAGGAAGAGGTCCCACTGCTCGTCGTGCAACTCGGCCAGCAGGACATCGGCCCGGTGCGCCGTACGGTCGCGGTCCTGGACCACCGCCGTGATGCGTCCCGGCCGCACGGACACCGCTCCCACCGCTCCCATGCGCGCGAGCCTGCGCCCCGCCTTCAGCTGCCCGGAGTCCAACGCCGCGTCCTCCAGCGCCTTCAGCCAGGCCTGACCCCACCACGTCCGAGCGAAACCCCGTCCGTGCGCGGGCGGCAGGGCCGCGAACGTGCGTTCGCCGTCCTCGTCGTACCGGTTCATCGCGTACCCCCTCTCAGCTCGACCAGATCGGCCAGCTCCGCGTCCGTCAGCTCTGTGAACGCCGCCTCGCCCGAGCCCAGCACCGCGTCGGCCAGTTGCCGCTTGCGGTCCAGCATGTCGGCGATACGGTCCTCGACCGTTCCCTCCGCGATCAGCCGGTGCACCTGCACCGGCCGGGTCTGGCCGATGCGGTACGCCCGGTCGGTGGCCTGTGCCTCGACGGCCGGGTTCCACCAGCGGTCGTAGTGCACGACGTGCTCGGCCCGGGTGAGGTTCAGCCCTGTGCCCGCTGCCTTCAACGACAGCAGGAAGACGGGGACTTCACCGTCCTGGAAGCGCCGCACCATCGCCTCGCGTTCGGCGACGGGCGTCCCGCCGTGCAGGAACTGCGTGGGAACGCCGCGGGCCGCCAGGTGCCGCTCGACGAGGCGTGCCATGCGCACGTACTGGGTGAAGACCAGAACGCTCGCCCCCTCGGAGAGGATGGTGTCGAGCAACTCGTCCAGCAGCTCCAGCTTTCCCGAGCGCCCGGCGATCCTCGGCCGCTCCTCCTTGAGGAACTGCGCCGGGTGGTTGCAGATCTGCTTCAGCCCCGTCAGCAGCTTCACGATCAGCCCGCGCCGGGCCATGCTGTCGGCGCCGGAGATCTCCGCGAGCGTCTCGCGCACCACCGCCTCGTACAGCACGGCCTGTTCCTCGGTGAGCGACACGGCACGGTCGGTCTCGGTCTTCGGCGGCAGTTCCGGTGCGATCCCCGGATCCGACTTGCGTCGACGCAGCAGGAACGGCCGGACCAGCCGCGAGAGCCGCTCCGCGGCGGCCGGATCCCGACCGGTCTCGACGGCCTGCGCGTACCGGCTGCGGAAGGTGCCGAGCCGCCCCAGCAGGCCTGGAGTCGTCCAGTCGAGGATCGCCCAGAGCTCCGACAGACTGTTCTCCACCGGTGTGCCGGTGAGCGCCACGCGTGTGTGTGCGCCGATGGAACGCAGTTGTCGCGCGGTCGCGGAGTACGGGTTCTTCACGTGCTGCGCCTCGTCCGCCACGGCCATGCCCCAGGCCACCTCGGCGAGCCGGTGCGCGTCCAGGCGCATCGTGCCGTACGTGGTGAGCACGAACTCCCCGTCGGCCACGCCTTCCAGGTCGCGCCGCGCCCCATGGAAGCGGCGCACGGGTGTACCGGGCGCGAACCGCTCGATCTCGCGCTGCCAGTTGCCCATCAGGGAGGTCGGACAGACCACGAGGGTGGGACCGGCCGTCGACGCGTCGGCCTGCCGGTGCAGATGCAGCGCGATCAGCGTGATCGTCTTGCCGAGCCCCATGTCGTCGGCCAGACAGCAACCCAGCCCCAGGGACGTCATCCGCACCAGCCAACCCAGGCCCCGCAGCTGGTAGTCCCGCAGCGTGGCCGCGAGCGCGGCGGGCTGTCCGACGGGCTCCTGTGCCTCGGGGGCCGCGAGACGCTCCCGGAGGGCCTTCAGCCAGCCCGTGGGGTGTACGTCCACCAGGAGGCCGTCGACTTCCGTGGAGCCCGTCAGGGCGGCGCTGAGGGCGTCGATGGGCGTGATCTTGCGATCCTGCCGGGCGCCGGCCCGCCGCACCTCCTGGGAGTCGACCAGGACCCACTGGTCGCGCAGCCGGACAAGGGGGCGCCTGGCCTCGGCGAGCCGACCGAGCTCCTCGCGCGTGAGCGGCCGGTCGCCCAGGGCGAACCGCCAGTCGAAGGCGAGCAGCGCGTCGGCGGACAGGAACGACGGCGCTCCCGAGACACCCTCGCCCTCCGGCGGACCGATCACCGCGTGGGCGCTCAGTCCCCGGGCCAGTTCCCTGGGCCAGTGCACGTCGACTCCGGCCCCCGCGAGGGCGCGGGCGCCCTCGCCGAGGAGTTCGGTGACCTCCTCGTCGGCGAGGTCTACAGCGTCCGGCTCGCTCGCCGACAGAAGCGGTGCGAGCGGCGGCCAGGCCCGTGCCGCGCGGCGCAGCGCCAACAGGGCGTCCACGCGCGCGCGTGGACCGAAGCCCGCAGCCGGGTCCATGGAGGCGGCCCAGATGTCGGAGGCATCCGCCACGAGCCCCGGATCGCTCACGCCGTGCACCTGGAGCACGGCCCGGAACGCCACCGCCGCGTCCTCCGGCGCCGGGGCGTCGAGGCCGGACACCTCGATCCGCAGCGACAGCCTTACGCCCGCGTCGTGGCCCGCGGCGACATCGGCGGCCCACGCCCGTTGCTCGGGCATGTGCTGCGCTTCCCGGGCTGCGTAGGCGGGACCGCCGGTCACGAGCGGCGCGGCGGGGGAGCGCGGCAACGTGTCGGCGACCGCGTCCAGGAAGGCGCGCAGCAGTCGCTCCGGGTCGGGCAGACGCGGCGGCTCGATGCTGTGCATCGGCGTGGCGTGGGCCTCGGGCGGCATCGCGGCGGCCAGTCCGCGGATCCGGTCGACGTCCCGCGGGGACAGTGGGCCGATCCGCCAGGAGTCGTGATCGCCCGGGGACAGGCCGGGCAGCAGCAGTCCCCGTGCCACCAACTGCAGGGCGAGCACGGCGGCCGCACCCCAGAACACGGTCCCCCGGTGCGCCCGTGCGTCGGCACGCGCGCGGGTGAGAAGAGGCAGCGCCGCTCGGACCGGCAGGAGAACCGCGGGCACGTCGACCACCTCGACCCCGTCGCCGCTGGGCAGAGCCACGGTCAGCTCCCGGGCGGACCCGGCCGCCGCGGGCGGAGGCGTGGTGCCGTCGGGCCGCCAGAAGGCGACGGCGCCGCCACGCGCCGGGTCGCCGGGCACGAAGACGGCACAGCAGCGGGCCAGCTCCGAGATCTCGGACGGTGATGCCGCAGGGAACCTCTGCACAGCGATCCCGCACTCCTCAAATTTGACTACTGAGATCGGAGTCGCCGAGGGTACAGCAATCCGGCGGGACGGCCGACACGACCCGGCCTCCGGGACGCCGCCTCGCTCCGGGGGTGTTGTCATCCCCCCTGTGCACCACGGGCTGGCCCCCGCCCGGACACGGGGGGTGGCGTCATGGTCGCCACAGGTGATCGGTTCGTACGTTTGCTGAGGTCAGCCCGTTGCCCGAAGAGCCGGAGACCGGACATGCCCGAGCCCACCACAGCCGTCGCCGAAATGGTCCGCGCACCACGGGACGCACCGCCCGCCGGAAGCGACTTCGCGCCCCTCCTGCGCACGGTCAAAGGCCAGGGCCTCCTGGAGCGACGCCCCACCTGGTACGCGCTCACCATCGCCGCCAACGCGCTCGCCCTGGCCGGCGTCGTCACGGGCATCGCCCTCACCGGCGAATCCTGGTGGTCGCTGCTCCTGGCCCCGCTGCTCGCCGTGTTCTCCGCACGCACCGCCTTCATAGGCCACGACGCCGGACATTCCCAGATCACCGGCAACAGGACGGCCGCCCGTCTCATCGGCCTGGTCCACGGCAACCTGCTCCTGGGGATGAGCTACGCCTGGTGGAATGACAAGCACAACCGCCACCACGCCAACCCCAATCACATCGACAAGGACCCGGACGTCGTCGCCGACATCCTCGTCTTCACCGGCGCGCAGGCCGCGCGCCGGTCGGGCTTCCGGGGCTGGCTGACCCGCAACCAGGCCTGGCTCTTCTTCCCGCTCGCCCTCCTCGAAGGCGTCGCCCTGAAGGTCCACGGCTTCCGGGACCTGCGGCGTCTGCCGGCACGGGAGCGCGCGGTGGACGGCGCCCTCCTGCTGACCCACGTGGCCGCGTACGTGACCTTGCTGCTCACGTGCATGTCTCCGGCGAGGGCGCTGGCGTTCGCCGCCCTGCACCAGGCGCTCTTCGGTCTGCACCTGGGGCTGGCCTTCGCGCCCAACCACAAGGGCATGGAGATGCCGGACCCGAACGGTGAGCGGTGGGGCCATCTGCGGCGGCAGGTGCTCACCTCGCGCAACATCCGAGGCGGTCCTCTGGTGGACTGGTTCCTCGGCGGTCTCAACTACCAGATCGAGCACCATCTGTTCCCGAGCATGCCCCGTCCGCATCTGCGACCCGCACGGCCCCTGGTGCGGGCCCACTGTCGGGAGTTGGGTATTCCTTACACGGAGACCGGGCTCGTCGACTCGTACCGGCAGGCCCTGAGTCACCTGCACGAGGTGGGCGAGCCCCTCAGGACGTGATGACCACGCGGGGTCTCAGGGGCGAGTCGGGGTTGCGGCTCAGGGTCCTCTCAGGGTCGCGGTGCGGAACTGCGGGAAGCGCGGGTCCGTTTTCAGGACAGAGAGCGGCAGTGGCCGCGAAGGAGGCGACATAGATGTCGAAGAACGCGAAGATCGCCATAGGGGGTGTGGCGCTCGGGCTCTTCCTGTGGATTTGGCTGCCCTTCTGGGCAGTGGTCCTGATCGTCGTGGGAGTCCCGACCGCCGCATACCTGACGCTGGACCCCTCACAGCGGCGCAGGCTGCGCCGCATCACCCGCAAGGAGCTCGGTCGCTGAGGCACCGCCGCGCGGAAGCGTCCCGGCCGGCCGGCGCACACGAGCCGACCACGGCGCCACCCGCGGACCGCACGAGGGTGCGGTCCGCGGACGGCCGCGCTTGATGTGCGGTGACGAACCCCGGCGGGCCGAGCACGGTGTGCCGCACCCGCCAGGACCGTCGACGGCTCAGCTGGGGCGTACCGCCATCTTGTCGAGCGCCTCCAGGAGGCCCGGCAGCTCCGGTCCCCGGCCCACCGGGAGCACTTCGCCGGGCTCGGCGTCGAGCAGCACGAACGCGATGTCGTCGGTCCTGGCCACGAGCGACCAACCGGGACCGTCCGCACGCAGGGTGCGCGCGTCGCCCGGGGCGAAGGACGACCGGACGCGGCCGAGCGGCGGCGGCGAGTCCACGTACGCGCGCGCCTCGGCGAGCACCCGCCGGATCCCGCTGTGGCCGGGGCGCTCGGCCTTCTCGTCGCTCTCGTCCTGACCGCTCGGAGCGGCCTTCCCTGTCTCCTCAGCGCCCTCGGCGGCTGCCGAGGACCCGTTGGCGCTCGGGAGGAAGTCCGCGTCGTTGATCTGCTCCCGCCACAGCGCCCACTGGAGCGCGATCTCGTCGGCGCCCAGGCGCCGTTGCGCAGGCCCCCAGATGGTCGTGTCCGGCGGCGACAGCGCGGGGCTCTCCGCGACCTCGGGGTCGGGATCGTGCGGCGCGGGCACGCCGGGAGCCGCGACGGCGACCGCGAGGGGCCACCCCGGCAGGGCGGCCACGACGGAGCGCTCGTCCGGTGAGAGGTCGTACTCCATCCCGCAGTCCCACGACGCGATGGCGACGGCGACCAGCGAGACGTCGTCGACGACGACCGTCCACCGGGCGCCCTCGCCGTCCTGGCCGATCACCAGGCCGTATCCGTCGGCGAGCGGCGCGAGGCCGAGCGCCGCGCAGGCCTCCGGATAGTCGTCGCCCAGCACGCTCGGAAACTTCGCCGGCGTCAGCAGTACCGCCGTGAGCACATAGAGCGCGTCGTCCGCGGCGGCGACGGCGTCCTCGTCCGTCCCGGCCATCCCAGCCTCCCCATCGTTCTGTCCAACGGCGCGCACCCTAGTGCGAGCGGAAGGCGCTTGTCACGATTCGCAAGCACACCCGGAGCTGCAGTTTTCCGGGTGGACGGGGCGAATCGACCGCCGGCCGGCCCGCATGTCAGGCCGCCGGGAGTCCGAGCAGCGTACGCGCCACGGTCCGCGGGGACTCGTCGCGCTCCCGCGCGAGCGCGATCACGGCACGGCATGCCAGCTCGTTGACCCCGAAGGACAGCGCCTCCGGGGACACCCACCCGGCCGCCTCCTCGATCCGCTCCTGGTCGTCCTCCGCGCAGGCCGAGACATACGCGGCGGCGGCTTCGAAAAGATTGTGTGTACGTTTGTCCCGGCCGTCGTTCATGTCCGCCCGGACGGCGTTGAGGAATCTGACACAGGACTTGCGCACCCTGCCCAACACGCTGACCACCTTCCCCCTGTGTGGCTGCCATGGCTGATCGTTCATCTTCTGCTACTCAACGTAGAGTTGGAGCCGCGGCTACAGAAGGGGGAAGGTGCGGTGAAGCGCTTTGAGCGGCTCGAACAGATCCGGCGGCTGGACCCGCACCGGGACGCCTCCGAGATCTACCGCCTCAGCTCGGCCTACGAGTTCCCGTGGGACTTCACCCGCTCCCTCGAACTGGCCCTCTACCGCACATACGCCGTGCCCAGCATCGGGCGACTGCTCGCCGAGACGGCGGAACTGACGGAGCGCGCGCAGAAGCGCTACGACGACACGACACTGCTTCTCGACGCGGTCGTGGAGCATGGATTCCACAGCGAGCAGGGCCGTACGGCGGTCCGCCGGATCAACCGGATGCACCACAGCTACGACATCAGCGACGACGACATGCGCTACGTCCTGTGCACCTTCGTCGTGATGCCCAAGCGGTGGATCGACACCTACGGGTGGCGCAGGCTGTCCCGGCACGAGACCGTCGCCTCCGTCGAGCACTACCGCACGCTGGGCCGGCTCATGGGCATCCCCGCCATACCCGCGTCCTACGAGGAGTTCGAGACCTGTCTCGACGCCTACGAGGAGGCCCACTTCGCCTGGGACGAGGGCGCACGCGGGGTCTCCGACGCCACCCTCGCCCTCATGGCCTCCTGGTACCCCCGCCCGCTGGCGCCCCTCCTGCGCACCACGACCCTCGCCCTGCTCGACGACCATCTCCTGCGGGCCTTCCGCTACGCACCGCCGAACGCCGCCACACGCGCGTTGGTGCGCAGCGCGGTACGCGCGCGTGGGCGCGCCGTCCGGTTGATGCCACCGCGGCGGACACCGCACCACGCGCGCCAGAACCGGGAGGTCAAGGGCTACCCGGACGGCTACGACCTGGACCACCTGGGCACTCGGCCCACGCCCGGCGTGCGGGGCTGCCCGGTGCGGCACCTGGGCGGCTCGGCGGCCGAGTAGCCGATCGTCTCCCGCAGCCGGCCGAGTGCGGCCCGGGACGTGGTGCGCGCACTGGTCGGCGACCCGCGCAGAGTCGACCACCGGTTCTCGTCGGTGATGTCGCGCCGGGCGGGAACCGGCGGCCCGCGACCGCTGCCACTCAGTCCTCGCGCACGGCCAGGGCGAGGAAGCGGGCGTCCTCGTCGACGTACGACGTCATGCGCCAGCCCGCACCGGCCAGCAGCGGGCGGAGGTTGGGCTCCGCGCGCAGGTCCTCCGGGGTGATCTCGCGGCCCTGGCGTGCGGCGAGTGCCGCCCGGCCGATGGGGTGGAACAGGGCGAGTGCACCGCCGGGGCGCACCACCCGGGCCACCTCGCGCAGATTCTCGGCCGGCTGGGGGAGGTGCGCGACGAGTCCGGCGGCGAACACGGCGTCCAGCGACTCCGACCGCAGCGGCAGCGCGGCCACGTCGGCCAGCAGCAATTGCCCGTCACGGCCCCTCCCGGCCCGTACGGCGGCCTGGAGCATGGCCGGGGTGAGATCGGCGCCGACGACCACTCCGGAGGGCCCCACGGCGGCGCGCAGCGGCGTGAGGGCCCGACCGGTGCCGCAGCCGGCGTCGAGCACACGGTCGCCCTCGCGCAGCCCGAGGTCCGCGACCGCGGCCGCGTAGGCGGGTCCGTCGTCGGGGAACCGGCTGTCCCAGTCGGCGGCGCGGGCGCCGAAGAACTCCTGGACATGCGTGTGGTCGTCGCTCATGCTCCGCATGATCCCTCACCGTCACGGATGACGCCGCAGCGCACACGTTCGAGCGGGACGCGATCGTTCAGGCGCACGTCTGCGCCATATTCCAACACCTTTCGAAACGCGCCCCCTTTGCACGCCCCTGTCCGGACTAGCGTCCCGGGGCCATGGGACACCTGGACCACGCCACCTTCGGCTGGCTGACCCCCGTGCTGTCGTACGTGATGGCCTGCATAGGCGCCGCGCTCGGCCTCCGCTGCACCGTCCGCGCCCTCGGCGCCACCGGCCGCTCGCGCCGCAACTGGCTCGTCACCGCGGCCTCCGCGATCGGCACCGGCATCTGGACCATGCACTTCGTGGCCATGCTCGGCTTCGGCGTGAGCGGCACCGACATCCGCTACGACGTGCCGCTCACCGTCGTGAGCCTGCTCGTCGCCATGCTCGTCGTCTGCGGTGGCGTCTTCGCCGTCGGCTACAGCAAGGACCGCACCCGCGCGCTCTTCCTCGGCGGACTCACCACCGGGCTAGGCGTCGCGAGCATGCACTACCTGGGCATGGCCGCCGTACGACTGCACGGCCACGTCAGCTACGACCCGGCCCTCGTCGCACTCTCCGTCCTGATCGCCGTGGTCGCGGCGACGGCCGCCCTGTGGGCCGGACTCAACATCAAGTCGCCGATCGCCGTCACCGTCGCCTCCCTGATCATGGGCGCGGCGGTGACCAGCATGCACTACACGGCGATGTTCGCGGTGCGCGTCCAGGTCGTGCCCTCCGGCCGGGTCCTGCCCGGGGCCACGGCGATGCAGTTCATCTTCCCCCTCGCCGTCGGCCTCGGCTCCTACCTGTTCCTGACCTCGGCCTTCGTCGCGCTGTCGCCGACGAGCGGGGAGCGCGAGGCGTCCGCCTCGGCCCAGCGGCCGGTCGAGACGGCCGTCGGCTAGGTGCGGGTCCGGCCTCGACGGCATGCCCCCCGAACCACTCCCGAGCGAGGAGTCCATGCGTACACCCCGTAGGCCCCCGACCACCGGCGCCGAGGCGCCACCCGCGCCTGCCGTGCGCGGCCGGCGTGCCCACGCGGGACCGCCGGCCGACGAGAGCCCGCAGGATCCCGCGGGTCCGGTGCCGGAGGACCCGCCCGCGCGCGGGAGCCGCTGGCGGATACGCCCGCGCACCGTGCGCGCCAAGATCGTCTGCCTGCTGATGGTGCCGGTCGTCTCGCTGCTGGCCCTGTGGGCGTACGCGACCGTCAGCACCGCCCAGGACGTTTCCCGGCTACGCCAGTTGCAGCGCGTCGACTCCGAGATCCGCACGCCCGTCGCGCAGGCCGTCGCCGCCCTCCAGGCCGAGCGCAGCGCCGCGGTGGGCTACGTCACCGACCCGTCGGCCGGGCACAGCGGCGACTACAAGACGCTCGCGGACCGCACCGACCGGGCCGTCGCCAAGCTGCGGCTCGGCGACGGCAACACCGTCGCCGACAGCGAGGAGTTGCCCACCGGAGTCGCCCAGCGGCTGGAGACCTTCGTCGCCGGCGCCGAGCAACTGCGCCCCCTGCGCACCGCGGTGCTCGACCGCCGGGCCGACTGGGCCCAGGCGTACGGGCAGTACAGCCGGGCCATCGCCACCGCTTTCCGAGTCGGCGGCGCACTGACCGGCATCCAGGACGCCGACCTCGGCTCCGACGCGCGCGTACTGCTCGAATTCTCCCGCGCCGGCGAGGCCCTGTCACAGGAGGACGCGGCGCTGGCCGGCGTACACCTGGCCGGCGGCCTCAGCGGTGACCGACTGCAGCTGTTCACCGGGGCCGTCGCCACCCGCCGTACCCTCACCGACGCGGCCGTCGCCGACCTGAGCGGCCCCGAGCGCAGCGCCTGGCGCGACCTCGCCGACAGCGACGCCTACACCACCCTCGGCGCAGCCGAGGATCGCGTCCTGGCCGGCACGCCGGGTCCGCTGAAGGCGGCACCGGAGAACGCCTGGGGCAAGGCGCACACGCGCGTGCAGGACGGCATGCGGACCATCGGGCGGAACGCGGGCAGCAGGGTCGCCGACCGCGCCGACCCCTTCACCCGTGGGCTGCTCACCCCGGCCGGCGCCGCCGTCCTCCTCGGCCTCGCGGCCGTGGTCGCCTCGCTCGTGATCTCCGTACGCATCGGCCGAGGCCTGGTCGTCGAGCTGGTGAGTCTGCGCAACAGCGCCCTGGAGATCGCCCGGCGCAACCTCCCCGAGGCGATGCGCAAACTGCGCGCCGGCGAGGAGATCGACATCCAGGCCGAGGCCCCGCCCGGACCGCCCGCCGAGGACGAGGCCGGACAGGTCGCCGAGGCCCTGGGCACCGTGCACCGCGCCGCCCTGCGGGCCGCCGTCGAACGCGCCGAACTCGCCAGCGGCATCTCCGGGGTCTTCGTCAACCTCGCCCGCCGCAGCCAGGTCCTCGTCCACCGTCAGCTGAGCCTCCTGGACAGCATGGAACGCCGCTCCGACGACCCGAACGAACTGAGCGACCTGTTCCGCCTCGACCACCTCACCACCCGCATGCGGCGCCACGCCGAGAGCCTGATCATCCTCTCCGGGGCGGCACCCGGCCGGGCCTGGCGCATGCCGGTCTCGCTGACGAACGTGGTCCGTGCGGCCGTGTCCGAAGTCGAGGACTACGCGCGCGTGGAGGTACGGCAGCTCCCCGAGGCGTCGGTCGTCGGCGCGGCCGTCGCCGACCTCACCCACCTGCTGGCCGAAGTCGTCGAGAACGCCGCCCAGTTCTCGCCTCCCCACACGCGCGTGCGCATCACCGGGGAGCCGGTCGGCAACGGCTACGCCGTCGAGGTCGAGGACCGCGGCCTGGGCATGGGCACCGAGACCCTCGCCGAGGCCAACCGCCGCATCGAGCAGTCCGAGGCACTCGACCTCTTCGACAGCGACCGGCTCGGCCTCTTCGTGGTCAGCAGGCTCGCCGCCCGCCATGGCATCAAGGTGCACCTGCGCACCTCGCCCTACGGCGGCACCACCGCGGTCGTCCTGCTGCCGACCGCACTGCTGCACGGTGGTGCGGCGGAACGTTCCCCCAGCAAGGCCGCGGACACCGAGCGCCCGGAACGACGCGAGTACGCGCGTGTGTCCGGTGCCACCCCGCCCAAGGAGTCCATACCGGCTCTGACCGAGCAGCGGCCCGCGCTGGCGACTCCGGCACCGGTCGCGGTGGAGGCGGCAGCCGAAACCCCACCCCCCGGAGTCACCACCTTGCGCCTGCACCGCCCCGAGGACGACGCCGAAGAGTCGGACGACCTGCCCCGCCGGGTACGCCAGGCGAACCTGGCCCCGCAGTTGCGCGAGCGGCGCACCGAGGAGCCGGCGCACGAGCCGTCCGGCCCGGCGCGCGACGAGCGGCGCACTCCCGAGGTCGTACGGGATCGCATGGCGGCGTACCGCGAGGGCTGGACGCGTGGCGGCGGCAGGCAGCCCGGTCGTGGTGCCACCCCAGATTCGACAGCGCGCAGCGACAGCAGCGAAGGAGACCGCGCATGATCCAGGATCCGAGCATGAGGGCCGCCCAGCGGGCGGGCGAACTCGACTGGCTGCTGGACGACTTGGTGCTGCGCGTGGCGGAGGTGCGGCACGCGGTGGTGCTGTCGAACGACGGACTCGCGGTGGGCGCGTCGACCGATCTGCGTCGCGAGGACGCCGAACACCTCGCGGCGGTCGCCTCCGGCTTCCACAGCCTGGCCAAGGGGGCCGGCCGGCACTTCGGCGCGGGCGGCGTGCGCCAGACCATGGTGGAGATGGACGACGGCTTCCTGTTCGTGGCCGCCGCGGGCGACGGCTCCTGCCTCGCCGTGCTCACCGCCGTGACCGCGGACATCGGCCTGGTCGCCTACGAGATGGCACGCCTGGTCAAGCGCGTCGGCGAGCATCTGTACACGGCACCGCGCGTCGGCGCCCGGCCACCCGCCGCCGGATGAGACACGAGGACGGTCCGCGCACATGAACGAGGACAGGACCGGCGTCCCGTACGAGCCGGGCAGCCAGTGGTACGACGGCGAGGCCGGACCCCTCGTACGGCCGTACGCCATGACGGGCGGCCGCACCAAACCCGGCCCCACCGGGGTCCGCTTCGACCTGATCGCCCTCGTCAGCCTGGACACCGGCGCACCCGGCGTCGATGACGACACCGCGCTCGGGCCCGAGCACCGGGCCCTGATCGCCCTGTGCCGCACGGAGACCCAGTCGGTCGCCGAGCTCGCCGCGGGCGCCGACCTGCCCGTGGGCGTGGTCCGGGTGCTCCTCGGGGATCTGCTGGAGCTCGGCTGCGTCGTCGTCAGCCGTCCGGTGCCGCCCGCGCAGCTTCCTGACGAACGGATTCTGCGCGAAGTGATCGAGGGGCTGCGGGCGCTGTAGATGAGAGTTCGAAGCCACCCGGTCCCGTACGGTCCCGACTCGTGCACCCATCCGGACAGCGAGAGGGCGCGAAGCGGTCGCATCGGGCAAATAACGGTCCAATCCCCCGGAGAGGGGACGTAGTGGTGATGATGCGTATGGACGTCGAGCGTTTCCGGCACTCCCGAGAGAAGTGATCGATGGTCTCCGAGCACTCCGACGCCCAGGGCGGCGAGTCGTCCGCACTGGCGTTGAAGATACTGGTCGCCGGCGGGTTCGGCGTGGGCAAGACCACCCTGGTGGGCGCGGTCAGTGAGATCAGGCCGCTGCGCACCGAGGAACTGCTCAGCGAGGCGGGCCAGTTGGTGGACGACACGGGCGGCGTGGACCAGAAGGTCACGACGACCGTCGCCATGGACTTCGGCCGCATCACCATCCGCTCCGGCCTGTCCCTCTACCTCTTCGGCACACCCGGCCAGGACCGCTTCTGGTTCCTGTGGGACGAACTGTCGCAAGGGGCGCTCGGTGCCGTGGTCCTCGCGGACACCCGGCGGCTCGAGGACTGCTTCCCCGCGGTGGACTACTTCGAGCACCGGCACATCCCGTTCGTGGTGGCCGTCAACTGCTTCTCGGGCGCCCGCAGGTACGGGGGGCAGGACGTCTCGCGCGCCCTCGACCTCGACCGGGGCACACCAGTGGTGCTCTGTGACGCCCGGGACCGCGACTCCGGGAAGGAGGTGCTGATCCGGCTCGTCGAGTACGCCGGGCGGATGCACACCGCCCGGCTGCTCGACTCGGTCGGCTGACAGGCCGGGTCAGTCCGAAACGGCCTTCTGGGCCAGGACCTTGTCGACCGTCAGGCGCACCAGGAGTTCACCCGGCACGCCGTTGCGGGCCCCGAACTCCTCGGCCCGCTCCTCGCCCATGTACCGCGCCCCGATCCGGGTGGCCCAGTGCCGGACCTCATCGAGGTCCTCCGAGATCCGGGCCCGGCCCTGCAGCACGACGAAGTGGTACGGCGGCCGATCGTCGTCCACACAGAGCGCTGCCCGCCCGTCACGTGCCAGGTTCCGCCCCTTCACACTCGTCTTGGCGGTGTTGAACACCACGTCGTCACCGTCCAGCACGAACCAGATCGGCGTCACATGCGGGCTGCCGTCGGCCCGGACCGTCGACAGTTTCGCGGTTCGAGTGCCGTGCAGGACGAACGCCCGCCACTCCTCATCGGTCATCTTCTGTGCCATGCCCCTATCCTCCTTGCCCGCGGGCCGGTCGTGGGGAAGGCTTGCGGCAGTTCCTCCGGCCAGGGGGAGTTGTCACACGGGGAGACCGAAACATGGCGCAGAACCAGGGACTTGACTGGCTGCTGGACGATCTGACCGAGCGTGTGGAACAGGTGCGACATGCTCTGGTCCTGTCCAACGACGGGCTGGTCACCGGCGCGAGCACGGGACTGCGGCGCGAGGACGCCGAACACCTCGCCGCCGTCTCGTCCGGACTGCACAGCCTGGCCAAGGGCTCGGGACGCCACTTCGGCGCGGGCAGAGTGCGTCAGACGATGGTCGAGTTCGACGACGCGGTGCTCTTCGTCACGGCGGCCGGCAGCGGCAGCTGTCTGTGTGTGCTCAGCGGTGCGGAGGCCGACATCGGTCAGATCGCCTACGAGATGACCCTGCTCGTCAACCGAGTCGGCGAGCATCTCGGCGTGGAGGCCCGCCAACCCGAGCGAACCTCGTCCAACGACGTCTGACCTGCGGATTTCCCCTGTCCCGCCGAGTTATCCACAGGCCCGCCACAAGATCCGCCGCCGCGGCTACGGTTTTCCCGAGGCCGCGCGAACGGCGCGGGCCACCGACTCCACGGGGGAGACCGGCCATGTCAGGCAACATCGTCACGGCACCACCCAGCACTTCTCTGACGCCGAGCCGCGCGGCGCGCGAGCTGGGGCTCAGGCGAGGCCAGTTCGATCTCGCCGTCAACCTCGGCCGCATCCGGACCGTGCCCGACGAAGGGGGCGGGGGCCGACGGGTCACCCGGGTCGAGATCGACCGGCTGCGTGAACGGGACGACTTTCCCGAGTCCCTGCTTGAACGCGTCGAGACCGTGGGCACCACGGAGGCCGCGAAAGTACTGGACGTGCCGGTGGGCAGGTTCACGCGTATCGCGCGGCTGGGCGCGGTCGTGCCCGTGAACTTCTACCTCAACCGCTATCGGGCCGTGGTCTGGCTCTATCTGGCCGAAGAACTAAGGCATTTCGCCACCGACGAGAACAACGCGCCCTGGCTGAGCGGTCGTACGCCACCCGGACTGCGGGAACAACTGAAAGAAGGCGTGGATCTGCGGGCGCGCAACTGGCGGGTGCGGCACCTCGGATTCCTGTTGCGGCAGGCCGGTGAGCATCCCTGGGCGCAGGCCGCCGCTGTGGCCGCGTTGCTCGATCCGGTCCAGGTCGCGGAGATCGTGCGGGACCCGTACGAGCGGGCCCATCTGACCCGGTTCCTGCCGAAGCCCGTGACGTACGGCGCACCGGGTTCGGCCGCGGCGCAGGTGGCCGAGAGGATCGTGCGAGCGACCGATGCGGACGAGATCGGCTGGATCCGCGCCGATCTCGCGGACGCGGCGAGCAAGGCGCGCGAAAAGGAGCCGGCACCGCGCCCGAGTTCCGCGCCTCCGTCGGCCGAAGCGGAACGCCCCCGAGGCCTGATGGGCTGGCTGCGCCGCAGAACCCCGTGAGCTACAGCTTGCGGAACAGGCCCTCCTGGACCACGGACACGAGCAGGCGTCCCTCCACGTCGTAGATCCGCCCGCGGGCCAGCCCCCGTCCACCGATCGCGACCGGCGACTCCTGGTCGTACAGGAACCACTCGTCCGCACGGAACGGACGGTGGAACCACATGGCGTGGTCCAGCGAGGCGATGTCGAAACCGCGCGGACCCCACAGGGGTTCGACCGGGATGCGGACGGCGTCCAGGAGGGTCATGTCGCTGGCGTAGGTCAGCGCGCAGGTGTGCACGACCGGGTCGTCGCCGAGCGGCCCGACCGCGCGCATCCACACGGCGCTGCGCGGCTCGGCGTCCTTGACCTCCTCCGGGGTCCAGCGCAGCCGGTCCACATAGCGGATGTCGAAGGGCTGACGGCGCTCCATCCGCTCCAAGTGCTCGGGCAGCGTGCCGTGATGCTTCCGGATCTCCTCGGCCACCGACGGCAGGGACTCGGGGTCCGGGACCTCGCGGGCCGGCGCCAGCTGATGCTCGAAGGGTCCCTCTTCAGGCTTGTGGAAGGAGGCGGTGAGATTGAAGATCGTGCGGCCCTGCTGCACGGCGGTGACCCGGCGGGTCGTGAACGACCTGCCGTCCCGCACCCGTTCGACCTGGTACACGATCGGCACGCCCGGCCGGCCCGGGCGCAGGAAGTACGCGTGCAGCGAGTGCACCGGACGCTCCCCGTCCGTGGTGCGGGCGGCGGCGATCAGGGCCTGGCCCGCCACCTGCCCGCCGAAGACCCGTTGCAGGGACTCGTGCGGGCTCAGGCCGCGGAAGATGTTGACCTCGATCTGCTCCAGGTCGAGCAGGTCGACGAGTCTCTCGGCCGGGTTCGTCATGTGTGGGTCTCTCCTTGGCTCACAGCTGGCCGACGGCGGTGACGCGGACGACCGCACGACCTTCCGCGTCGGAGGCCGCGAGGTCGATCTCCGCGCTGATGCCCCAGTCGTGGTCGTCGTTCGGGTCGTCGAAGATCTGCCGGACGCGCCAGACGCCGTCCTGCGGGGCCTCCTCGATCACCAGCAGCTTGGGGCCGCGGGCGTCGGGGCCGGTGCCGAGGTCGTCGTACTCGTCCCAGTACTTGTCCATCGCCTCGCCCCAGGCCTCGGCGTCCCAGCCGGCGTCAGCGTCCATCTCGCCCAGCTCCTCGACCTGGTCGAGGGCGGCGAGCTCGACGCGGCGGAACAGGGCGTTGCGGACCAGGACGCGGAAGGCGCGCGCGTTGGCGGTGACCGGCTTGACCTCGTCGGCCTTCTCCTGGGCCTCCTCGGCCGTCATCTCCTCGGGGTTGGCGAGCTGCTCCCACTCGTCGAGGAGGCTGGAGTCGACCTGGCGGACCATCTCGCCCAGCCACTCGATCAGGTCCTGCAGGTCCTCGGACTTGAGGTCGTCCGGGATGTTGTGGTCGAGGGTCTTGTAGGCGCCGGCGAGGTAGCGCAGCACGATGCCCTCGGTGCGGGCCAGCTCGTAGAAGGACACCAACTCCGTGAAGGACATGGCCCGTTCGTACATGTCACGGATGACGGACTTCGGCGACAGCGGATGGTCGCCCACCCAGGGATGGCTCTTGCGGTACGTGTCGTACGCGTGGAAGAGCAACTCCTCCAGGGGCTTCGGGTAGCTGATGTCCTGGAGGCGCTCCATGCGCTCCTCGTACTCGACGCCGTCCGCCTTCATCGCGGCCACGGCCTCGCCCTTCGCCTTGTTGAGCTGGGCGACCAGGATCTGACGGGGGTCGTCCAGGGTCGACTCGACGACCGACACCATGTCCAGGGCGTAGGAGGGGGATTCGGGGTCGAGGAGCTCGAAGGCGGCGAGAGCGAACGTGGACAGCGGCTGGTTGAGGGCGAAGTCCTGCTGGAGGTCCACGGTGAGGCGGACGATGCGGCCGCTGGCGTCCGGCTCGTCGAGCTTCTCGACGATGCCGCCGTCCAGCAGCGAGCGGTAGATGGCGATCGCCCGCCGGATGTGCCGGAGCTGCTGCTTGCGCGGCTCGTGGTTGTCCTCCAGCAGGTGCCGCATCGCCTCGAAGGCGTTGCCCGGGCGGGCGATGACCGACAGCAGCATCGTGTGCGTCACCCGGAAGCGGGACGTCAGCGGCTCCGGCTCGGAGGCGATGAGCTTCTCGAAGGTGTTCTCCGTCCAGCCGACGAAGCCCTCCGGTGCCTTCTTGCGGACGACCTTGCGCCGCTTCTTCGGGTCGTCGCCCGCCTTGGCGAGCGCCTTCTCGTTCTCGATGACGTGTTCGGGGGCCTGGGCGACGACGAAACCCGCCGTGTCGAAGCCGGCCCGTCCGGCGCGCCCGGCGATCTGGTGGAACTCACGGGCGCGCAGGGTGCGGACGCGGTTGCCGTCGTACTTGGTCAGGGCGGTGAACAGCACTGTGCGGATGGGCACGTTGACGCCGACGCCGAGGGTGTCCGTGCCGCAGATGACCTTCAGCAGACCGGCCTGGGCGAGCTTCTCCACCAGGCGCCGGTACTTGGGCAGCATGCCGGCGTGGTGGACGCCGATGCCGTGGCGGACGTAGCGGGAGAGGTTGCGGCCGAACTTGGTGGTGAAGCGGAAGTTGCCGATCAGCTCGGCGATCTGCTCCTTCTCCGCCTTCGAGCACATGTTGATGCTCATCAGGGCCTGCGCCCGCTCCACGGCCTGCGCCTGTGTGAAGTGCACGATGTAGACCGGCGCCTGCCTGGTCTCCAGCAGGTCGGTGAGGGTCTCGGTGAGCGGAGTGAACCGGTACTCGTAGGACAGGGGCACCGGACGGGTCGCCGAGCGGACCACCGAGGTGGGGCGCCCGGTGCGGCGGGTGAGGTCCTGCTCGAAGAAGGAGACGTCGCCGAGCGTCGCCGACATCAGGATGAACTGCGCCTGCGGCAGCTCCAGGATCGGGATCTGCCAGGCCCAGCCGCGGTCACCCTCCGCGTAGAAGTGGAACTCGTCCATGACGACCTGGCCGACGTCCGCGTGCTTGCCGTCGCGCAGGGCGATCGACGCGAGGACCTCGGCGGTGCAGCAGATGACGGGCGCGTCGGCGTTGACGGAGGCGTCGCCGGTGAGCATGCCCACGTTCTCGGTGCCGAAGAGCTTGCACAGCTCGAAGAACTTCTCCGAGACCAGCGCCTTGATCGGCGCCGTGTAGAAGGTGACCTCGTCGCGGGCCAGGGCGGCGAAGTGGGCGCCCGCCGCGATCATGCTCTTGCCGGAGCCGGTGGGTGTCGACACGATCACGTTCGCGCCGGAGACCACCTCGATCAGCGCCTCCTCCTGATGGGGGTAGAGCGTCAGACCGCGCTCCTGGGCCCACGACTCGAAGGCCTCGTAGAGAGCGTCGGGGTCTGCGGTCGGCGGGAGCTGATCGATGAGGGTCACGGACCCATCTTGCCTGGCGTCCTCCCTCATAGGGGAATCGGATGCAGGTCCGAAGATCACGACCAGTACGCTGTGACGCCGACGGAGCGTCAGCGCACCCGGTCAACTGGACAGCGGCACACGAGGAATGGGGCGGACAACGGCCATGATGGGACCAGCACACTCACTGTCGGGCGCCGCGGCCTGGCTCGGCGTCGGCGCGGCGGCAGCGGCGACCGGACATCCGATGCCCTGGCCGGTTCTCCTGGTCGGCGCCCTGATCTGCGCCGGAGCGGCGCTCGCCCCGGACCTGGACCACAAGGCGGCCACCATCTCCAGGGCCTTCGGCCCGATCTCGCGCGGGCTGTGCGAGATCGTCGACAAGCTCTCCTACGCCGTCTACAAGGCCACGAAGAAGCAGGGCGACCCGCGCCGCTCCGGCGGCCACCGCACCCTCACCCACACCTGGCTGTGGGCGGTCCTGATCGGTGCGGGTACGTCGGTCGCCGCCATCACCGGCGGCCGTTGGGCGGTGCTGGCCATCCTCTTCGTCCACATGGTGCTGGCCATCGAGGGCCTGCTGTGGCGGGCGACCCGCGGCTCCAGCGCCGACATCCTGGTGTGGCTGCTGGCCGCGACCAGCTCGTGGATCCTCGCCGGTGTCCTGGACAAGCCGGGCAACGGCTCGGACTGGCTGTTCACCCAGCCGGGCCAGCAGTACCTGTGGCTGGGCCTGCCGATCGTGCTGGGCGCGATAGTCCACGACATCGGGGACGCACTGACGGTCTCCGGCTGCCCGATCCTGTGGCCGATCCCGGTGGGCCGCAAGCGCTGGTACCCGATCGGCCCGCCGAAGGTGATGCGCTTCCGGGCGGGCAGCTGGGTCGAGCTCAAGGTGCTGATGCCGGTGTTCATGCTCCTGGGCGGGGTGGGCTGCGCGGCGGCGCTGAACTACATCTGAGAGCGCCACGAACTACATCTGAGAGCGCCACGGGGCTCCTCAGCCGGAACCGGGTCCCGTGCCTCCGCCGTACCGTCGCTCGAACTGGGCGATGCGGCCCTCCGAGTCCACCGTCCGGGCCTTGCCGGTGTAGAAGGGGTGGCTCTCCGAGGAGATCTCCACGTCCACCACCGGGTAGGTCTCGCCGTCGTCCCACTCGATGGTCTGGTCGCTGCCGGCGGTGGACCGGGTGAGGAAGGCGTAACCGGCGGCGCGGTCCCGGAAGACGACCGCGTGGTAGTCGGGGTGCTTGTCCTGCTGCATACGTGCTCCTCGTGCGGAGGGGGGACGGGCGGGTCAGCCGTACAGGGAGTCCTCGTCCACGATGTGCATCGCGGCCTCCTCGGCGGAGGCGGCCGCGCCGTCGATGCCCACGTCCGTGGCGATCAGGGCGCTCTCGTCGTCCTCGTGCGCGCCCTCGTCCGGTGCGACGAGGCGGCCGGAGCGAACGGCGCCGACCTCGTTGTCCAGGAGTTCCCCGTCGGTGCCGTCGCAATCGCCGAGACCGTCGCCGTCGGGCACCACGAGGTCCGGCGTCTCCTCGGCGAGCCGTTGGTCGAGCGTCTCCCCATGATGGCGCTCAGCCGCCGTCACATCGGCGCGTTCCACTGCCCAAGGCCGATCCGGCGGCGACCAGCCCCGGTCCAGGGGGTCGTCCACGCCGTCGTCGACCAGGGTGTCCTCCCCGTCGAGCAGGCCCGAGTCCTCCTGGATCTCGGATCCGTCGGGCTGGTAGACGTCGTCTCCCCATCCGTCGGCGCTGTTCACGGGTACCTCCAGGTGGTGGGGACAGGCCCGTTCCGACCGCGTCGGGCGGCGGGCCGCCGGTGCGCGGAGCACAGACTGCACCCGTGGGAACCCGTGTCCCCGGGCACTCCCCGAGCCGGTGCCGATATCCAGACTTCCACCCTCTTTCACCACCGCGCAACGGCACGGGCCGAGGAGGCCGGGACCCGCGGAGGAACGGCCGCGGGGACCGCCTGCGCAGGCGAGGTCCGCCGGAGTCCGGCAGAGGGCGCGGCGGTGCTGGAGGGTGCGGGTTGCCGGGGGCGTGGCTGTCCTGGAGCGTGCGGGGCGCGGCGGTGCTGGAGGGTGCGGGTTGCCGGGGGCGTGGCTGTCCTGGAGCGTGCGGGGCGCGGCGGTGCTGGAGGGTGCGGGTTGCCGGAGGCGTGGCTGTCCTGGAGCGTGCGGGGCGCCGGAGTGTGTGGCGGCCGTGGAGCGTGCGGGGCGCCGGAGTGTGTGGCGGCCGTGGAGGGCGCAGGGCGCCGGAGCGTATGGCGGCCTCGGAGGTATGGCGACCCTCGGGTCGCCGACACCCCGCCGGTGCGGTGGCTCAGGACTCGGGGCGGACAGGTGCCGGCTCGGTGGTCACGCGGCTTCCCACCGGGCCGACTCGATGTCCTGGGCCACGGCGTACCGGCTCGCGGCCCTGCGGCTCACCGGTTCGCGATCCAGCAGCTCCGGCCCTCCGGCCCATTGGTCCAGCACCTATGGCCTGCCCACCCGCTCCCGACCGACGCCCCCCCCACCTATGCCGTGCCACGACCTCACCCGTGCCACGACCTCACCCGTGCCACGACCTCACCCGTGCCACGACCGCCAAAGCGCCGCATACGCCCCCTCCGCCGCCACCAGCTCGTCATGGCTGCCCAGCTCGCTGATGCGGCCGTTCTCCACGACGGCGATGACGTCCGCGTCGTGGGCGGTGTGCAGGCGGTGGGCGATGGCGACGACGGTGCGGCCGTCGAGGACGCGGGCGAGGGAGCGTTCCAGGTGCCGGGCCGCGCGTGGGTCCAGCAGGGACGTCGCCTCGTCCAGGACCAGGGTGTGCGGGTCGGCCAGGACCAGGCGGGCCAGCGCGATCTGCTGGGCCTGCGCCGGGGTGAGCGCGAGCCCGCCCGAGCCGACCTCGGTGTCCAGGCCGTCGTCCAGCGCACGCGCCCAGCCGTCGGCGTCGACCGCGCCCAGCGCCGCCCACAGCTCGGCGTCCACCGCGGCCGTCCGGGCGAGCAGGAGGTTGTCGCGCAGGGAGCCCACGAAGACGTGGTGCTCCTGGTTGACGAGGGCCACATGGGAGCGGACGCGCTCTGCAGGCATCCGGGAGAGTTCCGCACCGCCGAGGGTGACCTGGCCGGTCCGCGGGGCGTAGATCCCGGCGAGCAGCCTGCCCAGTGTGGACTTGCCCGCACCGGAGGGGCCGACCAGTGCCAGGCGGGTGCCAGGGGCGACCTCCAGGGACACCTTGCGCAGCACGTCCACGCCTTCGCGGTAGCCGAAGTGCACCCCCTCGGCGTGGACGTCCCGCCCGTCCGGCGCCAGGGACTCCTCACCGGCGTCCGGCTCGATGTCCCGGACCCCGACGAGACGGGCCAGCGACACCTGGGCGACCTGCAGTTCGTCGTACCAGCGCAGGATCAGGTTCACCGGGTCGACGAGCATCTGTGCGATCAGTGCGCCCGTCGTCAGCTGGCCCACCCCGATCCACCCCTGAAGGACGTAGACACCACCGATCATCAGGACCGAGGCGAGCACCGTCACATGGGTGAGGTTGATGACCGGGAAGAGCACCGACCGCAGATAGAGCGTGTAGCGCTCCCATGCCGTCCACTCCCGGACACGGCGTTCCGACAGCTCGACACGGCGGTCGCCCAGCCGGTGGGCCTCGACGGTGCGCCCGGCGTCGACCGTCTCGGCGAGTGCGGCGGCCACGGCCGCGTACCCGGCCGCCTCCGAGCGGTAGCCGGAGGGCGCCCGCTTGTAGTACCAGCGGCAGCCGATCACCAGCAGCGGCACGGCGACCAGCACCGCGGGCGCCAGCGGCGGCACCGTGACGACCAGTCCGCCGAGCAGCAGCACCGCCCACACCACACCGATCGCCAGCTGCGGCACGGCCTCGCGCATCGCGTTGGCGAGCCGGTCGATGTCCGTGGTGATGCGGGACAGCAGGTCGCCCGTGCCCGCCCGCTCCAACACGCCCGGCGGCAGCCCGACCGACCGTACGAGGAAGTCCTCGCGCAGGTCGGCCAGCATCCGCTCGCCGAGCATCGCCCCGCGCAGCCGCACCTGCCGTACGAACACGGCCTGCACGACCAGCGCGAGGACGAACAGCGAGACGGTGAGCGACAGATGGAGTTCCCGCGTGCGGTCCGAGACGCGCTCGACGAGGTCGCCCAGCAGCCACGGGCCCACCAGCGAGGCGACGACGGACACCGTGTTGACGGTCATCAGGGCCAGGAAGGCACGGCGGTGCCGGCGGAACAGTTCGGCCACATAGGCGCGTACGGTCGCCGGGGCGCCGACGGGCAGGGTGTTCGCCGTCGTCGGGGCCGCCGGGTCGTACGCCGGTGGCGCCACGCCGATCATGCTGTCTCCTCGATTTCCTCGAACTCTTTCAGCACGCCGTCCAGGGCGGCCTCTTCCTCGGTCTCGCGGGTCACGACCGCCCGGTACCGGGGCTCGGCACGCACCAGTTCGCGGTGCACGCCGACCGCCGTGACCTCGCCCTCGTGCACGAGCACGACCCGGTCCGCGCGATCCAGCAGCAGCGGCGAGGAGGTGAGGACCACCGTCGTCCGCCCCTCCCGCAGCCCACGCACGCCCTCGGCGATCCGCGCCTCGGTGTGCGAGTCGACGGCCGAGGTCGGCTCGTCCAGGACCAGCACCTCCGGGTCGGTGATCAGCGACCGGGCCAGCGCGAGCCGCTGGCGTTGCCCGCCGGAGAGCGACCGCCCGCGCTCGGTGATCCGCGTGTCCATCGGGTCGTCGGCGTCCAACGACCCCTGGGCAAGGGCCTCCAGCACGTCCCCGCACTGCGCCGCCGCCAGCGCGTCCTGTGCCCTCACCGCACCCGACGCGGGCACGTCCAGCAGCTCGCGCAGCGAACCGGACAGCAGTACCGGGTCCTTGTCCTGGACCAGCACCGCCGTGCGCGCTGTGTCCAACGGCAGTTCGTCGAGCGGGACACCGCCCAGCAGGACGGCCGAGCCCGGCTCGGCCGGGTGCCCGCCCAGCCGTTCGGCGAGCAGGCCCGCCGCGTCCGGGTCGCCGCACACCACCGCGGTGAGCCGGCCGGCGGGGGCCAGCAGACCGGTCGCGGGGTCGTACAGATCGCCGGTCGGTACGATGACGCCCGATCGCGCGTCTCCGACGTCCGTGGCCCGCTCCAGCGACAGCACCCGCGCCGCCCGCTTGGCCGAGGGCCGCGAGAACGAGTACGCCATCGCGATCTCCTCGAAGTGCCGCAGCGGATACGACAGGACCATCACCGAGCTGTAGACGGTGACCAGTTCGCCGATGGTGATGCGGCCCTGCCGGGCCAGATGGACGCCGTACCAGACCACCACGATCATCAGCAGACCCGGCAGCAGCACCTGGATCGCGGAGATCAGGGACCACATGCGGGCGCTGCGCACGGCCGCGTGGCGGACCTCCTGGGAGGCGCGGCGGTAGCGGTCGAGGAAGAGTTCCTCGCCGCCGATGCCGCGCAGCACGCGCAGGCCGGCGACGGTGTCCGAGGCGAGTTCGGTGGCCCGCCCGGCCTTCTCGCGCTGGACGTCGGCCCGCCGGGTGGCCCGGGGCAGCAGCGGCAGCGCGGCCAGTGCCACCACCGGCAGACCGACGGCGACGACCATGCCGAGCGCCGGCTGGTAGACGACCAGCGCGACGCAGACCACGACCACGGTCAGGGCCGCCGCGGTGAACCGGGAGACGGCCTCCACGAACCAGCCGATCTTCTCGACGTCACCGGTGGAGACGGCCACGACCTCACCGGCCGCCACCCGCCGCGTCAGCGCCGAGCCCAGCACCGCGGCCTTGCGGGCGAGGAGTTGCTGGACGCGGGCGGCGGCGGTGATCCAGTTGGTGACGGCGGCACGGTGCAGGAAGGTGTCGCCGAGCGCGACGCACACACCGACCAGCAACAGCAGTCCGCCGGTCAGCGCCAGCCGGGTGCCGGAGCGGTCCACCACGGCCTGCACCGCGAAGCCCACGCAGAACGGCAGCGCGGAGACCGCCACGAAGTGCAGCAGCCCCCAGGCCAGCGACGTGAACTGCCCGCCCAGCTGATTGCGGCCCAGCCACCACAGGAACCGGGGACCCGAACGCGCGTCCGGCACACCCGGGTCGGGATACGGAAGATCTTGAATCTGCATGACGACTGACGTCCCAGTGGCTTGTGTCAGGGGGGTGGCGGGAAGCCGCGTTCGGCGGCAGCAAACCGTGACAGGTTCGCTTCGCAGCGTGGTCGGAAGCAAACGGTTTTCCGCGGCGCCGTAGAGAATGGCCCGGTGTGAAAGATCACGAGGGCGACCGACACAGCCCCGTCGGCGTGTTCACGCTCACCGACGCCGGCGGTGTGCTCGCCGACCCGGCGCCAGGCTCCCGTACACCCGCGACGCGTCCTTCGCTGCCCCGCGCTGGTGGGCCCAGTCGCACGGGCACGACTTCGACTACGTCATCGCCATCGACTACAACCGCGTCAAGGGCACCCCGCCCAACGACCCGTCCCGACCGGAGGGTGACGACAAGGGCGGCATCTGGCTGCACATGGACCACGGCAGCGGTACGTCCGCCTGCGTCGGTCTGTCCAGGGCGGCGATGGAGTACCTGCTGCGCACGCTCGACCCGAACCGGCATCCCGTGGTGGTGATGGGGGACAGGGCCGACCTCAGGGCCCAGCACTCACGGAGGATGCCTCCGATCGAATACGACCTGGTCTCCTCGGCCGACCTGTGCGGTCTGTCACATGCCGCGTGATTTACACATCAGCAACACGGAGGTTGCGGGCGCGATCAACGGCACCTCGAAAGTGATCGACACGGAAACCGCTTTCCGTATCGCAGAAGTCCCCACGGCTTCTGTCGTGTCGACGTCCCCCCTAGGAGTGCCCGTGCCGCCGTCCGTCCCGTCCGTCCCGCGACGCGTCGCACGCATACTGCGTACCTCTCTGTTCGCGCAGGTCCTCTGCGCGCTTGTGCTCGGAATCGTCGTCGGAAAGTTGTGGCCCGGCTTCGCCGCGGATCTCCAGCCGCTCGGCGACGGGTTCACCCGGCTGATCAAGACGATCATCTCGCCGCTCGTGTTCTGTGTGGTCGTCGTCGGCATCGCCAAGGCCGGTGACCTCAAGGCGTTCGGGCGGATCGGGCTCAAGGCCCTGATCTGGTTCGAGGTCGCGAGCACGGTCGCCCTGCTGATCGGGCTGCTCGCCGCCAACGTCGTCCAGCCCGGCTCGGGGATGCACGTCGACCCGTCCACGCTGAGCACCAAGGCGGTCGACGCCAAGACGGGCGGCGGCTCGCTGCCCTCGACGACCGAGTTCATCCTGAACGCCCTGCCGACCAGTTTCATGGGCGCCTTCGCCGAGAACGAGCTCCTCCAGGTGCTCATCCTGGCCTGCCTGGTCGGTGCCGCCCTGCTCCACCTCGGCCAGACCAAGGTGCCGAAGGTGCTGCCCGCCATCGAGCAGGCCCAGGAGATCATCTTCGCGATCGTCGGCTTCGTGATGCGCCTCGCCCCGATCGCGGTGTTCGGCGCGATGGCCGTCCTGATCGGCCAGTACGGGCTCGGTGTCATCGAGACCTACGCCAAGCTGATCATCCTCTGCTACGTCGCCGCCGCGCTGTTCGTCGCGCTGCTGGCCGTCGCCCTGCGCGTCGTCACCGGGCTCAGCCTCTGGAAGTTCCTGCGCTACATCCGCGAGGAGATGCTGCTCGCGCTCGGCACCGCGTCCACCGAGTCCGTCATGCCGCGCGTGATGCAGAAGCTGCGCAAGGCCGGCGCACGCGACGACGCGGTCGGTCTGGTGTTGCCGACCGGCTACTCCTTCAACCTCGACGGCGCCTCGCTGTACCTCTCCATCGGCACCCTGTTCATCGCCCAGGCCGTGGGCGTCGACCTCAGCCTGAGCCAGCAGATCACCGTGGTCCTCGTGCTGATGCTGACCAGTAAGGGCATGGCGGGCATTCCCGGTTCCGCCTTCCTCGCCCTGTCCGCGACCGCGTCCTCGCTGGGCGCGATTCCGGCCGGAGCGGTGGCGCTGCTGCTGGGCGTGGACCGCATCATGGACTCGATGCGGGTCGTGACGAACCTGCTCGGCAACTGCGTCGCCGTGTTCGCGGTGTCCCGCTGGGAGGGGGCGCTGGATCTGGACCGGGCGAAGAAGGTGCTGGGCGGGGAGGCTGTCGCCGACGAGGAGACATCGGTGACGGAGGAGAAGGTGCCCGTCGCCCCGTAGCTCGGAGCGTCATGTTTCGCGGGCGGCTGCGGGTGGTTCGTGGCCCACGCACCCGCGGCCGCCCGCGAACCGTTCCGCCCCCTACCCGCAGCGTCTCTCCGGCGCCCCATCCACCAAGGTGTCCAACAACCCCCCCAACACCTCGCGCTGCTCCTCGCTCAGCGGCGCCAGCATCTCCTCGGCCGCCGACCGCCGTGCCCCCCGCAGCTCCTGCAACGCCTTCCGCCCGTCATCCGTGAGCTCGATCCGGATCACCCGGCGATTCGTCGGATCGGGCACCCGGCGCACCTTGCCGCTCGCCTCCAGTCCGTCGACCAGTGACGTGACCGCCCGCGGTACCACCTCCAGCCGCTCGGCGAGATCGGCCATGCGCGGGGGCGAGCCGTAGTGCGCCAGGGTGCGCAGCAGCCGGGACTGGGCCGGGGTGACCCCCAGGCCGCACTGCTCGATGTGGCGCTTCTGGATGCGATGGACCCGGCGGGTGAAACGCAGCAGTTGCTCTGCGAGCAGGCCGTCGGGATCGGGCGTGGTCATGCGGGAACAATATCAGGAGTTAATTCATTGTGAGCATAGGTAACAGTGAGCTAAGCTCCGTCAGTCTTCGTTCCCTCATCTCCGTAGGAGCCCATTGCACCCCGATCGAGAACCCCGCTGGACGCCGCCGGCCGACGCCGGCGAGCAGCCCCGGCAGGTGCGCCGCATCCTGAAGCTCTTCCGTCCCTACCGCGGCCGTCTCGCGGTCGTCGGCCTACTGGTCGGCGCCTCGTCGCTGGTCTCGGTGGCCACGCCCTTCCTGTTGAAGGCGACCCTCGACGTGGCGATTCCGCAGGGCCGCACCGGGCTGCTCAGTCTGCTCGCGCTCGGCATGATCGTCAGTGCCGTGCTGACCAGCATCTTCGGCGTCCTGCAGACCCTGATCTCCACGACGGTCGGCCAGCGCGTCATGCACGATCTGCGCACCGCGGTCTACGGCCGGCTGCAGCGCATGTCCCTCGCGTTCTTCACCCGCACGCGCACCGGCGAGGTCCAGTCCCGGATCGCCAACGACATCGGCGGCATGCAGGCGACCGTCACCTCCACCGCCACCTCCCTGGTCTCCAACGTGACCAGCGTCGTCGCCACGATCGTCGCGATGATCGCCCTCGACTGGCGGCTGACCCTGGTCTCGCTCCTGCTGCTCCCGGTCTTCGTCTGGATCAGCCGCCGTGTCGGCAGCGAACGCAAGAAGATCACCACCCAGCGCCAGAAGCAGATGGCCGCGATGGCCGCCACGGTCACCGAGTCGCTCTCCGTCAGCGGCATCCTGCTCGGCCGCACCATGGGCCGCTCCGACTCGCTGACCAGGTCCTTCGCGGAGGAGTCCGAGGGGCTCGTCGACCTCGAAGTGAGGTCCAACATGGCGGGTCGCTGGCGCATGGCCGTCATCACGATCGTCATGGCCGCCATGCCGGCCGTCATCTACTGGACCGCGGGCATCGCGCTCCAAGCGGGTGGCCCCGACATCTCCATCGGCACGATCGTCGCCTTCGTCTCGCTCCAGCAGGGCCTTTTCCGCCCCGCCGTCAGCCTGCTGTCGACCGGCGTCCAGATCCAGAGCTCGCTCGCGCTCTTCCAGCGCATCTTCGAGTACCTCGACCTGCCCATCGACATCACCGAGCGGGAGAACCCGGTCCACCTCGACCAGATCAAGGGCGAGGTCCGCTTCGAGGACGTCGAGTTCCGCTACGACAGCAAGGACGACAAGACGGGCCCCATCCTCGACGGCATCGACGTCAAGGTCCCCGCCGGCAGCAGCCTCGCCGTCGTCGGTCCGACCGGCGCCGGAAAGTCGACCCTCGGCTATCTCGTCCCGCGGCTCTACGACGTGACGGGCGGCCGGGTCACCCTCGACGGCGTCGACGTCCGGGACCTCGACTTCGACACCCTGGCCCGCGCGGTCGGCGTCGTCTCCCAGGAGACGTACCTCTTCCACGCCTCGGTCGCCGAGAACCTGCGCTTCGCGAAGCCGGACGCCACCGACGAGGAACTCCACGCGGCGGCGAAGGCGGCACAGATCCACGAGCACATCGCGTCCCTGCCCGACGGCTACGACACGGTCGTCGGCGAGCGCGGCCACCGCTTCTCCGGTGGTGAGAAGCAGCGCCTGGCCATCGCCCGCACCATCCTGCGCGATCCGCCGGTGCTCATCCTCGACGAGGCGACCAGCGCCCTCGACAACCGCACCGAAGCGGCCGTCCAGGACGCCATCGACGCCCTGTCGGCCAACCGCACCACGCTCACCATCGCCCACCGTCTCTCCACCATCCGCAGCGCGGACCAGATCGTGGTCCTCGACTCCGGGCGGGTGGCCGAGCGGGGCACGCACGAGGAACTGCTCGACCAGGACGGGCGGTACGCGGCGCTCGTACGCCGGGATGCCCAACTGGAACCGACAAGCTGAAGATATGCCGGGTTTGTGACGGTATGAGAGTTACCGTGCCCGCATGTACCTGAACACTCCGCCACGGAGAACGATTCGACTGACGCGCAGAGGCCGGCTCGCGCTCATCGCGACCGGTGCCGTCGTGGCCGGCACCGCCGTGGCGGTGCCGCTACTGAGCCTGGAGAGCGACGGGGACGTCAAGCCCACGTCCCTGGTGATCCCCGAGGGCTGGCGCGCGGGGCAGGTCTACGAGGCCGTCGACAAGGCCCTCTCCCTGCCCGCGGGAAGCGCCAAGAAGTCCATGGCCAAGGCCGGTCTGAAGCTGCCGAACGACGCCGAGGGCAACCCGGAGGGCTACCTCTTCCCGGCGACGTACCCCCTCGAACAGGGCGGCAAGAAGGCGACGCCCGAGTCGCTGCTGGCGTACATGGTCGACACCGCCAACAAGAAGTTCAACGGCGCCCCGATCGCGGCCGGCGCCCAGCGCAACGCGATGAACGTCTACCAGGCCGTCACCATCGCGAGCATCGTCCAGGCCGAGGCCGCATCGAAGGCGGACATGGGCAAGGTGGCGCGGGTCGTCTTCAACCGGCTGGAGCGCGGGATGCCGCTGCAGATGGACTCCACCATCAACTACGCGCTGAACCGCTCCACACTGAAGACGAACGCCGCCGACACCCGGATCGACAGCCCCTACAACACGTACACGCGCATGGGTCTGCCGCCCACGCCGATCGACAGCCCGGGTGAGGACGCGATGCGCGCCGCGATCAGTCCCACCCCGGGCGACTGGCTGTACTTCGTCACCGTCAAGCCGGGCGACACCCGTTTCACCGCCGACTTCGCCGAACACCAGCGCAACGTGGCCGAGTTCAACGCCCGGCGGAAGAGCGCGAGTCCGGCCAGGTGAAGCCGGCGGGACGTCAGGCGGCGACCGGCTCCACGGCCGGCAGTCGCCTGATGTCCCGTACGGCCGCGCGCCCGGCCCGGTTGGCGCCGATGGTGCTCGCCGAGGGACCGTAGCCGACGAGATGGATCCGCGGGTCGGCGACCGCGCGCGTGCCGTCGACGCGGATGCCGCCGCCCGCCTCGCGCAGCCGCAGCGGGGTGAGGTGGTCGATGGCCGCCCGGAAGCCGGTGGCCCACAGGATGACGTCCGCGTCGACGTGCCGTCCGTCGTTCCACTCCACGCCGTCCGGTGTGACCCGGTCGAACATGGGCTGCCGGTCCAGCACCCCGTCCGCGACGCCCTGCCGGATCGCGTCGTTGAGCGGCAGCCCGGTCACGGACACCACGCTCTTCGGCGGCAGCCCCTGTCGCACCCGCTCCTCCACGAGCGCGACGGCCGCCCGGCCGAACTCCTCCGTGAAGGGGCCCTCGCGGAAGACGGGCGGACGCCGGGTGACCCAGGTGGTGGCCGCCGCGTACTCGGCGATCTCCAGCAGGTGCTGGGTGCCGGACGCGCCGCCGCCCACCACGACGACCCGCTGTCCGGCGAACGCCTCGGGTCCCGGGTACTGGGCGGTGTGCAACTGCCGCCCCCGGAAGGTCTCCTGGCCCGGATAGCGGGGCCAGAACGGCCGGTCCCAGGTACCGGTGGCGTTGATCAGCGCACGCGTCGACCAGGTGCCGTCCGTGGTCTCCACGAGCAGCCGCCCGCCCTGGCCCTCGCGCACCGCACGGACGTCGACGGGGCGCCGTACGCGAAGATCGAAGGCGCGCTCGTACGCGGCGAAGTACTCGGTGATCACCTCGGACGACGGCCGCGTCGGGTCCGCGTCCGTCAGCTCCATGCCGGGCAGTGCGTGCATGCCGTGGACCTTGCCGTACGTCAGTGACGGCCACCGGAACTGCCAGGCGCCGCCCGGGCCGGCGGAGTGGTCGAGGACCACGAAGTCCCGCTCCGGCTCGAAACCGGTGCGGCGCAGGTGATAGGCGCTGGACAGACCTGCCTGACCGGCGCCTATGACGACTACCTCGACCTCGCGCGTGTTGTTCACCTTTCTACCAACCGTGGCGAGGTCATGGATCTTCCCGAGCGGTCAGCGGTCAGCGGCCGCTCCCGGCGACCTCGGCATGGCTGCCGACCAGCGCGGTGCCCGAGCGCCGCCTGTGCTGCCGCGATCGTGTCGGCGTCGAGGTCGTCCAGCAGCCGGCCGCGCGTCACCCGCTGACAGGTCGCCGCCGTCTGCGCCGCGAGTGTGGGCGAGATCAGCCCCGGCCGGAACGCGACCGGGAACCTCAGCCGCTCGGTGTGCTGGGCGAGGGCGACGGTCGTCAGCCAGCCGTGCGCGCACCAGGTGCCGGTCGGCGTGAGCACCGCCTCGTAGCCCAACTGCTCGGCCGACTTCGGGATTTGGGCGAGGTGCTCGATGTCCGGCGGGCGTACCCACGGACGGGGCCCGAGTGGTTGGAGCCGTACGGTCATGGCGTCAGCCCTGGGAGGCGCGGGGCGGCGTGGTCGAGGCCGGCAGGTCGCCGTTGTAGCGCGTGTCCACGAAGTCGCCGAAGTCCACCTTCCCCGGGATCAGCTTCAACTCCGTGAAGGCGTCGGCTATCTGCTGCTCGGAGGCGATGAGCGGCTTGTCGACGGCGACCGAGACGCGGGTGGCGTTGGTGCGCTTGACCGAGGCCAGGGCGACTTCGTAGGGCAGCCCCGTGTCCTTGGCCCACACCTTGGCCCACTCCTCCTGATGGTTGTAGACCCAGGCCGTGGCCCGGCGCAGCCGCTCCAGGTAGTCCTTGAAATATCGGGTTCGTGGAAGCCGGGTGGGGCATGGCTGATGCTCATGATGCTCCGGGGGGAGAGCGGCCGTGAGGAGTACGCCCCGTTGCCGCCGCACTGGACGACACGCGTCAGTAGCCAGGTCGTCGGTGCACGGTCAATGGTGTCTCGCGGACTGGACCCCTCGTATCAGCCGGCGAGCACCCGATGACATGCGGAACCCGACGTATGGGTCAGGATGGGGGCATGTCAGATGCCTTCACCACCCGAGTACTGAACGTCACCACCGGCTCCATGGAGCGGGTCTTCGACCTCACCCGCGACTGCGAGGCCTTCCTGCGCGAGGTGGCCGCCGGCCGCGACGGGCTGTTGAACATCTTCGTCCCCCACGCGACGGCCGGCATCGCGATCATCGAGACGGGCGCGGGCAGCGACGGCGACCTCCTGGCCGCCCTGCACACCCTCCTCCCGGCCGACGACCGCTGGCAGCACCGGCACGGCAGCCCGGGGCATGGGCGCGACCATGTGCTGCCGGCGTTCGTTCCGCCTCATGCGACGTTGCCGGTGGTGGGTGGGGGACTGGAGTTGGGGACCTGGCAGTCCGTGTGTCTGGTGGATACGAACCGGGACAACCCGAACCGGAAGGTGCGAGTCAGCTTCCTCGCGGGTTCCTGACCGGTCTGCCCTAAAGGGCACCTGCCAGGACCTCCGCGGCGGCCACCCCGGAGGCGGCGGTCGCGCCGTGGGTGAAGATCTGGGCCGCCGCCGGGAGCGGGGTGCCCGGCAGGCCCATCTCCACGACGATCGTGTCGGGGCGAGCCGCGAGGAGGTGGGCGAGGGTGCGGGCCATCCATGTGTGGCGGGAGGCGTCGCGGACGACCACGACCAGGGGGCGTCCCGCGGCCGGCTCCAGGGCGTGGGTTTCCAGGGCGGTGGCCGGTGACCGCAGGTCCTCGCGGCGGACCCGGACGGAGGTCGTTCCGGGCAGGCGTTCGCCCAGGGGGGTGGCCACGCCCCAGGGGGTCTCCTTGCCGATGGCCAGGTTGGTGGTGGGCACGAGTTCCACCACGTGCGGCGCGTTGACCAGGGGCAGGACGTGCTGTACGGCTCCGTGCAGACGGATGGCACGGCGGGCGGCCGCGAAGCCGATGCGGCCGGCGTCCCAGCCGCCGGCATGGGCCGGGCGCAGGCCGGTCGACCAGGACGCGAACTCCCGCACCCGGCGGGCCGCTTCCGCGAGCCGTTCCTCGGGAAGGTCATCTGACGCCACGGCGTTCGCCAGGGCGTCCACGAGCTGCCGGGCGGTGGCCTCCTCCGCGTTCTCACCACCGACGCAGACGGCGTCGGCACCGGCCGCGACCGCTCGGACCGCGGCGCCGCCGATCCCGTAGAGGTCGGCCACGGCGCCCATCTCGATGGCGTCGGTGACGACGACGCCATCGAACCCGAGCTCCTGACGCAGCAGTTCGTGCAGGATGCGCCGGCTCAGGGTGGCGGGCAGGTCGGGGTCGTAGGCGGGAACCAGCAGATGGCCGCTCATCACCGCACGGACGCCCGCGTCGAGGGCGGCGCGGAACGGCGGCAGCGCCTGTTCGGCGATCCGCTCGCGGTCGGCGTCGTAGACGGGCAGGCCGTGGTGGGAGTCGACGGCCACGTCGCCGTGGCCGGGGAAGTGCTTGGCGCAGGCGGCGACACCGGCCGACTGGAGTCCCCGGATCCAGGCGCCGGTGTGCCGTGACACCACCTGGGCGTCGACGCCGAAGGACCTGACCCCGATGATCGGGTTGTCGGGGTTGGAGTTGACGTCCGCGCTGGGCGCGTAGTCGAGGCTCACGCCGATCGCGCGCAGCTGGCGGCCCAGGTCGGCGGCGACGGCCTCGGTCAGCTCGGCGTCGTCGACCGTGCCGAGAGCGAAGTTGCCCGGCCGGGTGGAGCCGGTCGCGGACTCGATCCGGGTGACGTCGCCGGCCTCCTCGTCGATCGCGATGATCAATTCGGGGTTCTCCGCACGCAGTTGGCCGGTCAGTCGGGCGACCTGCTCGGGCGTGACGATGTTGCGGGAGAAGAGCACCACCGACGCCAGCCCGTCGGCGATCTCGCGCAGGACCCAGTCGGGCGCTTCGGTACCCACGAACCCCGGCTGCAGCACGGAGCGCGCCAGCCGTCGCAACTCCGCGCCGTGCTTGCTGGAGACCATCCCATGCGCCCTTCTGTTGGTACAGACCAATGTGTCTCCGCTCAGGCTAACTGCTCGTGTCAAGTGGGGCCGAATCGCGCCCACTTGGCGAAAACACGCCCTCAACTGGGGTGTTTGACACATCGAGTTGGTCTAGTCCAAGTTGGTGGCACGCGAGTTCGAAGGGGCTGGTGTGGCCCGTGGTGCAGTGATCCTGCCGAAACGGCCGCCGCCCCTCACTCCGCGCAGTTGGTGACCCGGTCGGGTCGCCGGTACCTGAGAACGAGGTGTGGAGCACCGTTATGCCCACGACTGACCGTTATCTCCATCGAGCCCCTTCGGCCATCCCCTACTTCAGCTCGGACGGCGAGACCTATCTCGCCCAGACACCCCTGCGGGACCTGCAGAAGACCCGCCCGCTGCGAGTCCTCTCCGAGGAGGACCTCGCCTTATGGCAGACGTACGGCTACGTCGTCGTGAAGCAGGCGATCCCCGCCGCCCGCGCACGACAACTGCTGGACTTCGCCTGGGAGTTCCAGGGGCTCGACCCCGAGCGCCCGGAGACCTGGTACGAGGACCGCGAGTACCGCTCCGACCTGGACCGGGAACTGCACATCTACGGCTTCGTCGAGGCCTACCACCACCAGCTCATCTGGGACAGCCGCCAGACGCGGCGGGTCTACGACGCGTTCGTCGACGTCTGGGACTGCGAAGAGCTGTGGGTGACGCTCGACCGGCTCAACCTGAACCCGCCCAACATCAAGAACCGTGACCGGGCCCTGATCCCGCGCACGGAAGAGGGCTTCGACATCGAGCTCCACTGGGACGTCGACACCACCCTCGGCATACCGCCCCAGCGCGTTCAGGGGATCATCGCCCTGACCGACACCAGGCCCGAACTCGGCGGTTTCCAGTGCTGCCCCGAACTGTTCAAGCGGTTCGACCAGTGGAAGGCGTTCCAGCCCGACGACCGTGACCCGATCCGGCCCAGGATCGACCGCTCGGAGTTCCCCGTGGTGCGACCGCAACTCGAGGCCGGCGACCTGCTGATCTTCAACGGCCTGCTCGCCCACGGCGTGGCGCCGAACACCTCGGACGGCGAAGTGCGCGCGGTCCAGTACCTGTCGATGATGCCGGCGCTGGAGTCACACCACACCCTGCGGCGTTCCCGCGTCGACTCATGGCGCACGCTCAGCACACCGGACTGGAACGGGACCCTGCTCGGTGACGCCGTACGACACGAGTCCCTGCGCTACGGCAGGGCCGCTCTCGACGAACTCGGCGCCAAGCTGCTGGGCCTCACGTCCTGGAGCGGGGCAGACCTCGACGAGACTGAGGAGCCGGCGGGAGAAGAGACATGCGCCGAATCTGTCTGACCCTGCCGACCAACAGGCCCTGCACGGCGACCATCGCGGCCGTCGCGGAGGAAGCCGCCTACGCCGCCGGGCACTTCGACACCGAGGTGCACCTCCTGATCCTGGACTCCTGCGCCGCGCCCGCGTTCGCGGAGCACGCCGAGGCCGTGCGCCGCATACCCCGCGATCCACGCATCGTCGTCCACCATCTCGACGAGGTACGGCAGTCGGACTTCCTCCGGCGGGTGATCGACCGGGCCGGGGCGGTGAAGCCCGACCTCCTGCTGGAGCTGATGCTCCCGGCCGGTGTGTCCTACGGCGCCTGCACCAACCGCGCCTTCCTCCTCGCCGCCGCGCTCGGCTGCGAGTCCGTCCACCGCCGGGACTCCGACAGCCGCTACCAGGTCGTGAACGGCGAGACAGTCTTCCCCGTCCACCACGAGCTGCTGTCGCTCGGCAGGCCCGCGGCCGACGCCGCACACCACGTCACCGAGACCGCACTGGCCGCCGAGCACATGAGCCGGAGGGTCGCGATGGTCGGCAGCTCCTTCGTCGGTGAACTGTCCGTGGACATCGGCGAGATACTCCGGATCGACCCCGAGGTCTACCACGACATGGTCGGTCTCTGGGCGCCCGTCCACTGGTCCGACGAGCGGAAGAGGCAACTCGTCGACGAGTCCTTCCGGGGCGCGGGCACGGACCCCTTCACCGGGGACCACTCCACACTCACCGTCGTCGACCCCATGCGCGTGGACATGTGCAACATCGCCTTCCACGGCGTGCACGAACAGGTGCCCCTGCCGCCCGCCACCGACACGATCGGCAGCGACTACTTCCTGATCCACCTGGTCCACGACGCCGCACTGCCGGGCGTCCTGCACAACCGGAACATCGTCAACTTCTACACCGGTGAACGCCGCACCGAGGCCGGCTTCACGGCGTACCAGCTGCGCTTCGTCAAGTTCCTGCTGTCGATGCTCTACTTCAACTTCGTCTACGAGCAAATGGCCGGATCCGGTGGCTCGTTGCTCGACGAACGGGGGCAGGTGCGCGCGTCGGTCGTGGCCCTGCTCGCGAGGGAGAGCGCGGGGCTCGACCGGAGCGAGAACGTCCATCGGCTGGACGTCCTCGACGCCGCGTACCGCCGACTGGGCGGCAGATACGCCGAGTTCGCCGACCTCCTGCGGCAGCGTCGCGCACGGCTCCTCGACGAAGCGCGCGGCGACATCGAGGACTTCGCCCTGCTGGTGGAGGCCTGGGAGCCGCTGGTGCGGTCGGCGGCGCTGACCGCCGTAGCCCCGACGTCCGGGCAGCGACCGTGACGGCGCCCATGACGCACGGGTCCGCGCCACTGCTCGCCGCACTGGAGGGCGCGACCGCGGACCGGATCGTCCTCGATCTGACCGGGATCGAAGACCGCTACGACACACTGAAGCGTGAACTGCCGGGCGTCGCCGTGCGGTTCGCCATGAAGGCGTGCCCGGTGGACGAGGTGCTCGCCTGCCTCGCCGGGAGGGGCGGCGGAGTCGACGGGGCGAGCCCCCGCGAACTGGAGCAGGCGCTGCGCGCGGGCGTGCCGGTCGGCCGGACGCACTACGGCAACACCGTGAAGTCGGACCGGGACATCGCCGACGCCCACCGCCTCGGCGTGCGGGACTTCGCGACCGACAGCAGGGAGGACCTGGCGGCGATCGCGGCCCACGCCCCGGGGGCCCGCGTGTTCTGCAGACTGGCGACCAGCGGTGAAGGGGCACTGTGGGGCCTCAGCGACAAGTTCGGCTGCACACCCGAGGACGCCGTGCGCATCCTGCGGGCGGCGCCGGACATGGGCCTCACACCCTCCGGTCTGTCCGTGCACGTCGGCTCCCAGCAGATGACGGCCGACGCCTGGCACAGCGCCGTCGAGTGCCTGGCGGACGTCCTGACCGCCCTGGGGCGGCACGGGATCGTCCTGGACCACGTCAACCTCGGCGGCGGACTGCCGGCCCTCGGATACCTCGACCGGCACGGCATGCCGCTGGACCCTCCCCTCGACAAGATCTTCGCCGTCATCCGCGAGGGCATGCGCCACCTCAGGCAAGTCCACGGCGAACACCTCCGGTTCGTCATGGAACCCGGGCGCCACCTGGTCGCCGACCACGGGGCCGTCCGGGCCCATGTGGCCCGGCTCGCCGAGCGGCGTGGCCCCGACGGCGAGCGCCAGTACTGGCTCTATCTGAGCTGCGGCAAGTTCAACGGCCTCTACGAGATGGACGCCCTGCAGTACCCGCTCGTCTTCCCCACCCACCCCGACGCCGAGTACGTCCCCGCCGTCCTCGCGGGTCCCACCTGCGACAGCGACGACGCCTACCCGCGGGGACACGGCCTCGTGCACGTCCCCCGGAACCTGGCCTCCGGCGATCCCGTCTGGGTGCTCGCCAGCGGCGCCTACGCGATCAGCTACACGACCCAGGGCTTCAACGGCTTCGCCCCGCTCCCGTACACCTGCGTCGGCGGAGGACGCCCGTGAGCGGCGGCGACGGCGTACACATACGCCACATCACCGACACCGACTGGGACGCCATCGTGGCGATGGAATCCCGGACCTACGCGGAACTCGGCCTCTCGGAGGGGCGCGCGGCCCTGCGGTCCAGGGCGGACGCCTCGCCGGACACCTGTTTCGTCCTGGACGTCGGCGCACAGCCGGCCGGGTACCTGCTGGCACTGCCGTATCCGCCCTTCGGATACCCGCACCTCGAACGGGCGGAGGAGCCGGCCGTGCCTACGCGGGCGGGGCAGCCGACGATGCCCTCGCGCCCCGCCCGCACTCCGCGGAATCTGCATCTGCACGACATCGTCGTCGAGGAGCGCCTGCGCGGCCGGGGATGGGGACTGCGGCTCCTCAACCACCTGACCCTGACCGCCGGTTCGCGCGGGTTCGAGCGGATCTCGCTGATCGCGGTCGGGCGCACCGAGCCGTTCTGGTCGGCGCGCGGTTTCCACGCGTATCCGGGGATCTCCCCGGACGGTTACGGCGCGAACGCCGTCTACATGTCCAAGGCGATGGCCGAGTCGACGAAGCGAGTTGATGTACGTGTTCCCTGTCCATGACCCCTTCCACCGCGGCCAGTTGGCCATCGCCGCGCTGTTCTGTTCCCTCGGCTTCCAGTACGCCACCTGGGCCGCGCGCATCCCCGCCATCAAGGCGGACCTCGGGCTGACCGCGGCCGAGGTGGGGGTGCTGCTGATGGCGGCCGGCATCGGCGCGGTGGCGTCTTTCCCCCTGGTGCCGGTGCTCGTGAAGCGGCTGGGCTCGGCGCGGCTGGCGCTGCTGTCGGCCCTCTGCCTGACCCTGCTGCTTCTGGCACTCGCCGCGGCACCGGACTATCCGGTCGCCCTGCTGGTCATGGTGGCCGACGGGGTGTGCGTGGGATGCCTGAACGTGGCCATGAACGCGCAGGGAACGGCGCTGGAGACCCGGCACGAACGCAACGCCATGGCCCGGCTGCACGCCACCTTCAGCGCCGGTTCCCTGCTCGCGGCGCTGCTCGCCTCCGGCATGACCGCGGCGACCTCCTCCGTCGCGGCCCATTTCGGCGTGGCTGCCGTGGTCCTCGTCCTGCTGGCCGCTGTGGCACGCACCGGTCTGCTCGAGGACGAGGCTCCCGCGGAGGCGCGACAGAACAAGAGCCGCACCGGATGGAGCCTCCCGTCCCGGATCACACTCTGGATGTGCTGTGCGATGGCGTTCGGCACGGTGACCGAGGGAGCCATGAACGACTGGTCCGCCCTCTATCTGCGCGAAGTCGCCAAGGCCTCGGCGGAGTTGGCGCCGACGGGCATCGCCGTGGTGTCCGGCATGATGGTGGTGGCCCGGCTCTTCGCGGACGGCTGGCGCAGCCGCTGGGGCGACGGACGCGTCGTCCTGCTCGGCAGCGCACTGGCCGCCGCCGGGTTGGCCTTCGCCCTGGTGAGTGGGGGAGTGGTGGCGGCCCTCATCGGGTTCGCCTGTGTCGGACTCGGTTGTGCGGCCGTGACCCCCTGTGTCTACGTGGCCGCGGCGAAACAGGGCTCGCAGGCGCTGGCCCTGGTCGCCGCGATGGGCACGACGGGCCTGCTGGCCGGGCCACCCCTCATCGGGTTCGTGGCCAACGCGAGCAGCCTGGTGTGGGGCCTGGCGGTGGTCGCGGCAGCGGCGGCCGTGGTCTCCCTGTGCAGTACGCGGATCCGGTGGACGCCGTTGACCGGCTGAACCGCGTTGCGCATGACCGACCTCCAGCGGTGCGGGATCCGGCCCGGAAGGCTTGTGGAGTGAGGACGGGATGTCCGTGCCGACCTGGATCGGTACCGCCTTCGATGTTCCCGGGCGGCTTTGGTGTGATCTTTGCCGGTGCACACGTTGTCCCCGCCCTTCCACCGCACCTAGCCTCACCCGCGGAACCGTGGGAGGGCTGGGATGCTGAAAACCGTCCGGGAACAGGCAGCAGGACTCACCAAGGACCAGCGCAACGCCTTCGTCGCCGCCTACTTGGGCTGGGCGATGGACGCCTTCGACTACTTCCTGGTCGTTCTCGTCTACAGCGAGATCGCCGACGACTTCGACGTCTCGCTCACCGACATGGCCTTCCTCACCACCGCCACGCTGGTGATGCGGCCGGTCGGCGCTCTGCTCTTCGGGATGTGGGCCGACCGCAAAGGCCGCCGGGTTCCGCTCATGGTCGACGTCGTCTTCTACTCGATCGTCGGCTTCGCCTGTGCGTTCGCCCCGAACTACGCCGTGCTGCTGGTACTGCGCCTGCTGTACGGCATCGGCATGGGCGGCGAGTGGGGCCTGGGCGCGGCGCTCGCCATGGAGAAGATCCCGGCCGAGCGGCGCGGCTTCTGGTCCGGGCTGCTGCAGAGCGGCTACTCGCTCGGGTACCTGCTCGCCGCCGTGGCGTTCTTCGGCGTCGAACCCGCCTTCGGCTGGCGCGGGTTGTTCGCCTTCAGTCTGGTGCCCGCTCTGGTAGCCCTCTGGGTGCGGACCCGGGTGGAGGAGAGCGAGGTGTGGGAGAAGAGCGTCCGGCTCAACCGCACCCCTGCCTACCAGGTGTTCAAGAACCCGGTGGTGCTGAAGCGCTTCGTGTACCTGGTCGCGCTGATGACCGCCTTCAACTGGTTGTCCCACGGCACCCAGGACGTCTACCCGACCTTCGTCAAGAAGGGCCTGGGCCTCTCCCCGGACACCTCGATCGCCATCGCCGTGGTCTACAACGTCGGCGCCATCATCGGCGGCATGGTGCTGGGCGCCTACTCCGAACGGCTGGGCCGCCGCCGTACGATCATGATCGCGGCGGCCGCGGGCCTGGTCGTGGTGCCCTTCTTCGTCCTGTCCACGCAGGTGGGCTGGCTGATGCTCTCGTCCTTCCTGATGCAGATGTGCGTCCAGGGCGCCTGGGGCGTCATCCCCGCGCACCTCACCGAGATGAGCCCGGACGCGATCCGCGGCTTCTATCCCGGCGTCACCTACCAGCTCGGCAACCTCATCGCCGCCCTCAACCTCCCGATCCAGGAGGCCATCGCCGAACGCCACGGCTACCCATCGGCGATCGCCTGGACCGTGGTACCCGCCATGGTCGCGGTGATCGTCCTGAGCGCGGTCGGCAAGGAGGCCAAGGGCATCCGCTTCGGCACGACGGGCGCACAGGCGCCGACCACCGCGGCGGCGGACACGGCCTGACGGGGGATGCGCGACCCGTACCGTCGAGCGGCTGCCGTGAAGTACGCCGGTCGGCGCTCAGTGCTCGCTGGACTGGTTCCAGGAGCGTGGGTTCGCCCGGGTCGACCTGTACGCCTCGGCCGAGGGCGAGCGCGCCCCTCAGCGGGCGGCTCCGGCCGGGAGCGTTAGCCTGTGGCGTGCACGCATTCCCGCTCGGCGCCGCCACCACGCTCGACGAACTCGCCCGTGACCCGCACCCGCGACTGGCACTGCTGCGGGCGCGCGAACCCGTGTCCTGGCTGCCGGAGCTGGACGGCTGGCTGGTCACCCGCCGCGACCTGGCGCTGAGCGTGATGCGGGACGCCGTGGCCTTCACCGTCGACGACCCCCGCTTCTCCACCGCCCAGGTCGTCGGACCGAGCATGCTCTCCCTGGACGGCGACGCGCACGCCCGTCACCGCGACCCCTTCGCCGCGCCCTTCCGGCCCCGCGCGGTGCACGACGGCTTCGCGGCCTTCGTCGAGCGGGAGACCGACCGGCTCGTCACCGCGCTGGAACCGGCCGGCGCCGCCGAACTGCGCCGTACCCTCGCCGCCCCGCTCGCGGTCGCCGTCGTGACGGAGGCGCTCGGGCTGGTCGGCACCGACGCGGACACCGTGCTCGACTGGTACGAGTCCATCGTGCGGGCCGTCTCGGACATCACCGCAGGACAGGAGGCGGGCCCTGCGGGCGCCGCGGCCTACGCGCAGCTGCGGGCCGCCGTGGAGGCCACCCTCGCCGACCGGGGTGCCCGCTCGCTCCTGGTCTCGGCAGCCGAGCGGCTGACGCCGTCCGAGGTGGCCTCCAACGCCGCGGTGATGATGTTCGGCGGTATCGAGACCACCGAGGCGATGATCACCAACGCCCTGCTCCACCTGCTCCGGAACCCCGACCAACTCGCCCTGGTGCAGGCCGACGTCGACCTGCTCGACGGCGCGATCGAGGAGTCGCTGCGCCTCGAACCCGGCGCGATGGTCGTGGACCGGTACGCCACCCGCGACACCGATCTCGGCCCGGCCACCATCCGCCGGGGCGACCTGGTCACCGTCTCCCTCGCGGGCGCCAACCGCGACCCCGCCGTCTTCCCGGATCCGGACCGCTTCGACGTCCGCCGCGCGAACGCGCGCCTCCAACTCGCCTTCGCCCACGGCCCGCACCACTGCATCGCCGCCCACCTGGCCCGTCTGGAGACCCGCGTCGCCCTCCGCGGCCTCCTCGGCCGGCTCCCCGCCCTGCGGCTCGACCCCGAGCACCCCGCGACGCCGCAGGGCCTGGTCTTCCGCAAGCCGCCCACGCTGCACGTGCTGTGGGACCGGTGAGTCCGGGGCAGGCGTCCGCGCAGCCCCGTGACAGGCTTGGACCCGTTGGAGAACCCACAAGGACGGCCCCGAGGAGCAGCTCGTGACGTATGACATCAACGCTCTCCGCTCCCAGTTCCCCGCCCTCGACGCGGGAGTCGCCCACTTCGACGGCCCCGGTGGCACCCAGACGCCCCGACCGGTCATCGAGGCGATCGCCGACGCACTGGCGAACCCGCTGTCGAACAGGGGGCACAACGCGCCGGGGGAGCGGAACGCCGAGGCCATCGTCACCGGGACCCGGCTGGCCCTGGCCGACCTCCTCGGAGCCGACCCGTCCGGGATCGTCTTCGGGCGCAGTGCCACCCAGCTCACGTACGACTTCTCCCGCACCCTCGCCACGTCCTGGTCGCCGGGCGACGAGGTGGTCGTGACCCGGCTGGACCACGACGCCAACATCCGGCCCTGGGTGCAGGCCGCCGAGCGGGCCGGTGCCACCGTGCGCTGGGCCGACTTCGACCCGGCCACGGGGGAGTTGACCCTCGACGACATCCGCTCCGTGCTCTCCGAGCGCACCCGGCTGGTCGCCGTCACGGCCGCCTCCAACCTGATCGGCACGCGCCCCGCGATCCCCGGGATCTGCCGACTCGCCCACGAGGTCGGCGCGTTGGTGTACGTCGACGGTGTCCACCATGCCGCCCACGCGCTGGTCGACCTGGAGCGGCTCGGGGCGGACTTCTTCGTCTGCTCGGCGTACAAGTTCCTCGGCCCGCACCACGGAGTCCTCGCCGCCCGGCCGGAGTTGCTGGAGACGCTGTGGCCGGACAAGCTGCTGCCCTCCACCGACGTGGTCCCGGAGCGTTTCGAACTCGGCACACTGCCCTACGAGTTCCTGGCCGGCACCCGCGCCGCCGTCGACTTCCTCGCCGGCCTCGACACGAGCGCCACGGGCACCCGACGCCGGCGGCTCGCCGCCTCCTTCGAGGCGCTCGAAGCGCATGAGCAGACCCTGCGCACACAGCTCGACAAGGGCCTGTCCTCGCTCGACGGCATCACCGTCCACTCGAGGGCCGCCGACCGCACGCCCACCCTGCTGCTGACCTTCCGGGAGCACAGCACGGTCGACGCCTACGGCTTCCTCGCCGGGCGCGGCGTCCACGCGCCCTCCGGGTCCTTCTACGCGATCGAGGCGTCCCGCCGGCTCGGTCTCGGCGACACCGGCGGCCTGCGGATCGGTCTCGCGCCGTACAACAACGCGGAGGACGTCGACCGGTTCCTGACCGGACTGGGCGAGTTTCTCGATTCCTAGTCCTTCCGGCCTCCCGCCGGCTCGCAGCGGGGCCCCGGTCAACCCAGCGCTGCCCTCGCCACCGCCGTCCCGGCTCGCAGCGCGGCGACGGGATCGACCGCCTCGTCCAGTTCGACGAGGACGGTGCCGGTGCCGGGCGTGCGCGACATCGCGTCCGCCCAGCCCTGCCAGTCGACGATGCCCTTGCCCAACTCGGCCATGTAGGGTTGCTGTTGAGCGAAGACCGTCTCGTCGACAGTGAGTTCCACGTCGATCGGTCCGACCGCGTCCTTCCAGTGCGCCAGGGCGATGCGCGGCGCGTGGCGACGGGCCACGGCCACGGGGTCGCCGCCGCCGAGCGCGATGTGGCAGGAGTCGGGGCAGAACCAGACGTAGCGCGGGTCGGTGAGCGCCATGAACAGATCGATGTCCCGCTCGTACCAGAGCGTGCTGTTGGACTCGGTGTGGAGCGTGAGCCTCACCCCGTGGTGCGCCACGGCCTCGCCGACGACGTGTGCGATGTCGGCCATACGGGTCATGTAGGCGGCGTCGACGAAGAAGGGCGGGCGTGTCCCGAACGTCTGCCGCATAGGGAGTCCGGCGACCAGGAGTTCCGCCCCGGCCTCGGCGAGGAACGCGGCGCGCCGCTCGGCGTCGGCGACGATCGCCGGCACGTTGTCGCCCTGTCGCCAGTCGGGGGCGTCGCTGTCCGCGATGAAGGCGCTCACCAAGGACAGGCCACGGCCCGCGAGTTCCCGGCGGAACGCGTCCGCGCTGCCGAACGCCCGCAGCACCGAGTCGATGTCGCCCGGCGGGAAGGTCAACTCCAGCCCGGTGACACCGGATTCGGCGAGCGCGTCCATCACCCGGTCCCAGAAGGTCCCGGGGTGGTCGCGGGCCCACGAGCGCAGGGCGGCGGCGGAGTCGAGCCCCCAGAACTCCGGGTGGTAGAAGGTGATGACATCCGTGGCGAAACGCGGGGTCACTCGGAGCCTCCACGGGCGTTGTAGACGTCGACCTTGCCCGCGTCGACAGCCTCCCGGTAGTTGCGGAACACCGCGAGGGCCTCGTCCCGCAGCACATCCCCCACGACGTGGATGCCGCGTACCTCGAACTGCTCCGCCCAGTCCTCGCGGACCGGCCCCTCGTCGAACGTGGTGATCTCCTCCAGCTCCGGCCCCTCGCCGGCCACCACCAGACCGCGCACCCCGGACCACATGGTCGCGCCGTAACACTGCACGCACGGACGCCAGTTGACGACCAGCTCGTGCCCCGGCATCCCCTCGCCCCCCAGGTCCCAGCTGCCGGTCGCCGTCTGGGCCAGGCCGAGCGCGAGGACCTCGGCGTGCGCGCTGGACACGCCGGAGGCGAGCACGACGTTCACGCCGACCGAGACGATCCGCCCGCTCTCCTGCTCGGCGACGAGCGCCGCGAACGGACCGCCGTTGCCCTCGCGCCAGTTGCGGTCGGCCAGCCGGTGGACCAGGCGCATCCGGTCCTCGCGGTCGGCGATGACGGCCGGTACGTCGGCCAACTCGTCGTCGATCCACGCCGGCAGCGAGACGCGGTATTCCTTCGCTATGTCGATCATGTGCCAACTTCCTGTCGGTGCACGGCGGTTGCCGTCCTGCGTGCGGTGACGGCACGAGCGGCCCGGACGGCCGTCACCGTACCGGTCAGAGTGACATTGGCGGCCATCGCCGTGGGGATCACTCCGTTGCCCGCGAGGTACAGATTGTCGTAGCCCCACACCCGTCCGTCGGGGTCGCAGACGCTGGTGCCGTCGTCGTCCGCACCCGTGCGGACCGTGCCGGTCAGGTGCAGCGAGGAGCCGGGCGGGAGCAGGGCGCTCTCCGTCTCCGGGTCGAAGGGGCCGAACTCCTCGGCCAGCGACCGGACTTCGGCGAGCGCTCGTCCGATCAGCGCACGGTCGGCGTCGGAGTGGCCGAACTCCACGCCGATGCGGGGCATCCCGGCCAGGTCGGTCCGCGACTCCGAGAAGACCAGCCGGTTCTCGGGGCGGGACTCGACCGGCGCGTACAGCGAGAGGCCCACGGAGTGGGCGAGAGGGCGGCCGTCCTCGTCGACGTACGTCCGGTTCATGATCTGGCCGTGGAACGGCTGCGCGGTCCCGTTGGGCGGCAGCCAGAGGGAGTCGGTGCTGAACTCGCCGGGGCGCGGCAGCGGCAGCGCCTCCAGGTCGAGGCCGAACCGGTCCAGGTCGAGCAGGACGCGGGCGCTGATGAAGGCGTGCTCGTTGAGGTACCTGCCCAGCGCGGGCGGGCGGATGCCCGAGGCGAACAGCAGCTGCGGGGTGCGCAGCGCGTCCGCGCACACCACGACGGTGTCCGCGAGCAGTTCCGACTCGACGCCGTCGGCCACCCGGCGCAGACGGGCGCCATGGATCCGGCCGCTCTCGGAGACGAGCAGCGAGGTGGTGAGGGTGCCGGTGACGAGCGTGAACGCCGGGTCCCCGCCCGTGGCGATCGGCGGGAAGATCGTCCCCGGCGCCGTGCGCGGCATGCTGCCGGACGCGGTCGCGGTGACGGCCATGGGCATCGGCTGCGGCCGGCGGTCGTCCGGCCCGACACCGTGGTAGCGCCGCCGTAGGACGTCAAGTACCCGCTGCCCGACCGCGGTTGGGCCGATCGCGGCGGGGGTGACCCCGAGCAGCCGGCGCGCCGTGTGCAGGTCCGCCGCCCAGCGCTCCGGGTCGCCGAAGTCGAACACCTCGTCCCCGGCCGGCCAGGGCGCCGCGGCCGTCCAGTGCACTCCCATGCCTCCCGTGTTCCACGCGAGCGCCGCCCGAGGCATCGACTCGGCGTCCTCGCCGAAGGCGAGCGCGTGATACATGCCGGGCGGCAGGCCGGTGAGTGTGTCGGGGACCTCGCGCACCACCTCCGCGCCCGTGTACATGCCCTGGACGCCGGTGGCGACCTGTTCGTTGTAGCGCGCCCACAGGGCAGGGTCGTCGAGGTCGTGCAGATGCCGTCCGGGGACCGCGCCGATCGGGGCGCCGGCGTCGACCATGGTGAGGGTGAGCGCCGGATCGGTCTCCCGCAGCAGCCGGGCCACGGCGGCTCCCATGATGCCGCTGCCCACGATGAGGACGTCGGTGTGGGAGGTGTGGGTCACGTGAGACTCCGTAGGTGGGGGTGGCTCGGGCCCAGGGGGCCGAACAGCTCGGTGTCCATGCGGTCCAGGGCCAGTTTGACGGCGCCGACGAGCGGGGCGTCGGCGCCCAGAGCGCTGGCCCGCAGCTCGACGGCGGGGGTGCGGGCGGCGCGCAGTGCGGCGTGGACGCGGGGCAGCAGGACGTCGGCCGCGGCTTCCAGTCCGCCGCCGAGCACGATGAGCGAGGGTGCGACGGTCCACGACAGAGTGGTCAGGATGGACGCGATGTTCTCCACGAACTCGTCGACCTCCGCGAGCGCGACCGCGTCACCGGCCCGCGCTGCCTCGAAACGGCCGAGCGCGACACTGCGGCGCTCCGGCTCCGGCGAGGTCAGCCAGGCCACGGGGCGGTGCTCCACCGAACCGGTCGGCATCGACACCGCTTCGACGATCTCACCGGCGGCCCCGTCGAGCCCTCGGTGCACGGCACCCCGGATGAGGATGCCGAGGCCGGTCCGGTTGCCGAGGACCGCCCATACGACGTTGTCGTGGTCTGCGGCCACGCCCCGCCAGCGTTCGGCCAGCGCACCGAGGTTGGAGTCGTTGTCCGCGAACCACGGCACCCGGACCCGCCGGGCCAGCTCCTCCGGCAGCCGGACGCCTTCCCAGCGCGTGGTGTGCACCAGGCGCCGTACCATCCCGTCGTCGTCGATCGCACCACCGCTCGCGACCGCACCGGCACGCAGCCGCTCCGGCGACCCGCCCGCCTCCTTCAACGCCTCGCCCACGAGTTCCGCCACGTCGTCGAGCGTGACCTGCGGATCCTGGTAGGTCCGCAAGGGCCGTTGGGCCCGGCCGACGATCCGGCCGCGCACGTCGGCGACGACCGCCGACGCGTACTCGGTGTTGATCTGCGCGGCTGCCAACAGGGCGTGCTCGGCGCGCAGTTCATAGCGGCGGGCGGGGCGGCCCGCGCTGCCGCTGGTGGGGACGCGGTCGAGCTCGGCCACCCAGCCGGCCTCGACGAGGGAGTCGAGGATCAGCTCGATGGTGCGGCGCGAGAGACCCGTCCGCTCGGCCAGCGCGGTGAGCTTCAGCGGTCCGGCGGAGACCGCCAACGCCCGCAATATCACTGAGGTGTTGACCCGTCGTACCGCACTCTGGTTCATCCCGGACATCAGCACGCCTCCGCCGCCGTCCGTACGACGGGATCGAACACGCCGGTGGTGTCGGTCACCGGCGGCGCACCGGGGCGGCCGTACTCGCGGGCCGGGTCCCCGAGGCCGCCGGTCGCGCGTGCCCAGGACGGGTCCTCGCCGTGGACGAAGCCGACGAGATCGGCGTGCATCAGCGTGGCCAGCTCCGAGGGTGGGGCGGTGCCGAGGGCTGGGGGGACGCCGGGTGCGTCGAGGACGTCGTAGAAGAACGGGATGTCGAGGCAGTGCGTGGCGCCTCCGGTGGTGGGGGAGGGCCATTCGAAGGAGTACAGCCAGGTGCCGGCGGGGGCGCAGCGGCGGGCTGCCGCCGCTCGGGGGCAGGCGGCGCGGAAGAGGGTGTCGGTGAGGCGGGTGCCGGTGGCGCGGGCGGCGGGCGATGGGGTGGGGCCGTCGAACTCGTCGCCGGTCGCGCCGAGGAGGAGGGGGATGTCGTGCCCGTGCGCGGCGAGCCCGTCGGCGATCGGCACCGGCAGGACGTCGTCGCCTACGCAGGGCCCGAGCACGAGGGCCTCGTCGTCGCGCGACTCCCTGACCCCCCACTGCAGTTGCTCCACGCCGAGGCGCGCGAACCCGTCGCGCGTCGGCGGCACGGCGAGTCTGTCGCCGAGCCGTTCGAGGAAACCACGGGCGGTGGCCGGCGCCACCTCGAAGAACCCGCCGGACAGGCTGACCGCCCGTCGGAAGCGCCCCTCGGCGGCCGGTGACGAGAGCAGTGCCAGGACCGCTGCGCCCCCGGCCGACTGTCCGGCGAGGGTGACCCGGTCCGGATCACCGCCGAACGCGGCGATGTTGTCCCGCACCCAGTCGAGCGCGAGCAGCAGATCGCGCAGCCCCAGATTCGTGGGTACGCCGTCCAGCGGGGCGAACCCGTCCACGCCCAGTCGGTATCCGACCGTCACGGTGACGACCCCGTCACGGGCGAAGGAGCGCCCGTCGTACCAGGGGCTCGCCGGGCTTCCCCCGAGGAAGCCGCCGCCGTGGACCCACACCAGGACCGGGCAGGCCTCCCGGCCGACCGGGGCGACGACGCCCAGGTTCAGCACGTCCTCGCCCGGCATGGACGGTTCCGGGATCGTCGTCGTCTCGAACAGCGGCACGACCTGCGACGTCGCGCCGTGGTGTGTCGCGTCGTACGGCTCCGGGAACCGGCCTCGCCGGACCGGGGCCGCGAACCGCCGTGCCCCGGTGGGCGGTTGGGCGTAGGGGATGCCGAGGAAGCGCCGCACCCGTCCGGACCGACGGCCGACGACCGTGCCCGCGGGCGCCCGCACCACGTCCGTGCCCGTCACCGCATCCCCGTCCCCGCGACGCCCTGCACGAAGTACCGCTGCAGGAACAGGAAGAGCACCAGCACCGGCAGCATCACGACGATCGCACCGGCCAGCATCAGGCCGTAGTCGGTGACATGGGCCGCCGCCTGACTGGTGGCGGCGAGGCCGACCGGGAGCGTGTAACTCGACATGCTCTGGGCCACGATGAGCGGCCAGATGAAGTTGTTCCACGAGTACAGGAACGACATGATCGTGATCGTCGCGACCGCGGGACCGGCCAGCGGCAGGAAGATCCGGAAGAAGATCCGGAACTCACCCGCGCCGTCGATCCGGGCCGCCTCCAGCAGCTCGTCGGGGATCGACTGCGCGTACTGCCGCATGATGAAGACCGAGAGCGGCAGCGCCATGGACGGCAGCGCGATACCGGTGAGGGTGTCCGCGAGTCCCAGGTCGACGGTGATCACGAACTGCGTGATGAACACCGAGGTGACCGGCACCATCATCGCCGCCATGACCGCCGCGAACGCGAGCCGCTTGCCCGCGAACTCCAGCTTGGCCAGGGCGTATCCGGCGGCCGAGGCGGCCACCACGTTGCCCACGACCACCAGCACCGCGACAACGACGCTGTTGACCAGGAACCGGCCGAAACCCTGCGTCCGGAACAGTCGGGTGAAGTTGTCGAACGTGATGTGGTGCGGCAGCCACGCGCCGGGGTCGGAGCGGATCTCGTCCAGGCTGCGCAGCGAGCCGCTGAGCACCCAGACGAACGGCACCAGGGAGAGCAGCGCACACAGCAACAGTGCGCCGTACAGCAGGGGTTGGGAGAGCGAGCGGCGGCGTAGCGCCCTGCGCGCGGTGGTCGGTTCGGCGTTCTGCAACGCGGCTACGGCGGTCATGAGCGGGGCCTCAGCAGTCGGAACTGGACGACACTCACCAGGGCGACGAGGACGAGCATCACGAAGGACGCGGCCGAGGAGACGCCCAACTCGCCCACCCCGAACTGGTGGTAGGTGTACAGCGCGACCGACTCGGTGGAGCCGAGCGGGCCGCCGTTGGTGAGCAGATACGGCTCGTCGAACACCTGGAGGTAGAAGACGGTCAGCAGCACGGAGACCATCAGGGTGGTCGGCATCAGCATCGGCAGCGTGATGTGCCTCAACTGCCGCCATGGGCCGGCCCCGTCGAGGGATGCCGCCTCGTGGACGTCCCGCGGGATCGCCTGCAGCCCGGCGAGGAACAGCACCATCGCGGTGCCGAAGTTGCGCCAGACGCCGAGGGCGATGACCACGGGCATGGCCAGGTGCTGGTCGTCCAGCCAGTTCGGCCCGGCGAGGCCGACGGCGCCGAGGACCTTGTTGACGGTGCCGTTCTCGTTGAAGGCGTACCGCCAGATCAGCGCCACCGCCACGACGTTGGTGACGACCGGCGCGAAGAACACCGTGCGGAAGGCGCCGCGCAGCCGCCGGATGCCGGAGTCGAGCACCAGGGCGAGCGCGAAGCCGACGCCCATGGTCAGCGGTACACCCACGGCCACGAACACCGCCGTGTTGAGGATGTCCCGCAGGAAGCCGTCGTCCTGGAAGAGGCGGACGTAGTTCTCCACGCCGGTGAAGTTCACCGCGAACGGATGGCGCAGGTCCGTGCCCCGCAGGTCGGTGAGGCTGAAGCCGAGCGCCGAGACGGTGGGGATCGCCGTGAAGAGGAGGAACAGCACCGTGAAGGGCGCGAGGAACAGCCAGGCGACGGCCGTCCGGCGGGTCCTCACTTCGCTCCCGTGCCGAGACTCTCGGCGTATGCCTGCACGTTCGCGGCCGCCTTCGCCGCACTCTCCGTGCCCTTGGCGACGGCCTCCGTCTCCTTGCCCAGCCGGGTGGCGACCTGCTGCCAGGTGGTCACCTGAGGGAAGGCGCGTGTGTTCTTGAGCTGGGTGAGGAACGCGTCGAGCAGCGGCTGACCCTTGATGGCCGGGTCGTCCCAGGCGGACACGACGGCCGGCAGCGAGCTGTACGCCTTGTACTGCGCGACCTGCGTGCTCGGCTTGGCCAGGTACCGGACGAACTTCCAGGCCGCGTCCGCGTTCCCGCCGTCGGCGAGCACGCCCCAGGTACCGCCCGCGGAGAAGGAGACGCTGCCCGACGGGCCGGCCGGCAGCGGCGCGGTGGCGACATGGGACGCCGTCCAGCCGTCCTTCTTCGCGGCGGTGTCGAGCTGACCGATCACCCAGGGTCCGGTGATCATCGAAGCCGTCTTGCCGGAGACGAAGTACGGCTGGGCGTCGAGGAAGGTCGGCCCGCTGGTGTCGGCCGTCCTGGCGGTGAAGAACGACGCGTTGTACTTCAGCGCGTCGGCCATCGCCGGAGTGTCCAGGGTCCACTTGCCGCCGGACAGCAGCGAGCCGCCCGCCTGCCAGGCGTACATCGCGACGTCCTGGCCGTTGAAGATGTCCCAGCCGATGTCGGCCCCGAGCCCGTGCCCGGCGCCCGCGCCCTGGAGCGCCTTGAGGAACGGCACCATCTGGTCCCACGTGGTCGGCGCCTTCACGCCCGCCTTCTTGGCGAGGTCGGAGCGGTAGACGAGCGCGTACGTGTACGCGTACCAGGGCACGGTGTAGGCCACGTCGCCGACCACACCGGCGTCCCACAGGCTCTTGAAGAAGCTCCCCGAGTCGACGAGCCCGTCCGGCACGGCCCGCAGGATCGACGGGTCCAGGAACTGCGCCTGCGACTCCGGGAAGAACTGCGCGACGTCCGGTCCCTTGCCCGCCGCGATCGCCGACTGGAGCTTGGTGTAGTACTCGGCGTTCGGGATCAGCGTGAACTTCACGGTCAGTTTCGGGTTCGCGGCCTGGAAGGGCTTGATCACCTTGTTCAGCACGTCGGCGTCGCCCTGGGCGGCCCAGACGTCGAGGGTGCCGGTGGCCGGGGCGGTGCCGATGGGCGTGGCGGAGGTCTTGGCGGACGCGGTCTCCGTGCCACGGCCGCAGCCGGTCAGGGCCGAGGCGCCGAGGAGCGCCAGGCCGGCGGTCAGCTTCAGGGCACCGCGTCTGGAGGGGTGGGACATCGGGGGCTCCTGGGGGATTTCGCGGGAAAGCAGCGATATTGCTGACAGCGAAGCTACGAAGGCCGTGTTGCGGGGGCGTGGCCCGCCCGTCACGAATAATTTCGGAACTTGTAGCGAAATCCCCTGGTCACCCTGCGTGTTCGAAACTGCACGGCTTGTTGCGTCCGGGGCTGTCGGTGCACCAGGGTGTACTGCCATGGACCGTGACTGGAGCCCCACCTTCCGTCCGACCCGCCGTCAACTCCTCGCCGCCGCAGGCACCGTGCCCCTCCTGGGTACGGCCGTTCCCGCGGCGGTGGCACGACCACGCACCGGCGCGTCGACCCTGACGTTCACCCGGGCCACCAACGGCTCGGCCAGCCTCGCCCCCACCGGAGACCGCCTGATCGCCGAGGTGCAGGGCACCCTCTGGTCCCTGCCCCGGGCCGGCGGCTCCGCCCGCTCCCTGACCCCGCCGGACCTCGAACCGGGCCGCCCCACCCACTCCCCGGACGGCGACCTCGTCGCCTTCTGCGCGTACCGCGACGGCGGCTTCCACCTCTGGACCGTCCGCCCCGACGGCTCCGACCTGCGCAGACGCACCGACGGCCGCTGGGACGACCGCGGCCCGTCCTGGTCGCCCGACGGCACCCGGCTCGCCTTCTCCTCCGAACGCGGAGGCGACCCCGTCACCGGCAGCCCGTACCGCATCCACGTCCTCGACCTGGCCACGGGCCGCATCATCCGCGTCACCGGCCTGACCGGCCAGGACGGCCCCCTGCAGGACAACCCGTGGGAGGACTACGACCCCACCTGGTCGCCGGACGGCAGGCACGTCCTGTTCGTCCGCGCAAAGACCGTGACCACCGCCCTGGGACTGACCGTGGAGGCCCGCACGATCGCCGCCGTCCCCGCCGACGGCGGCGGCCCGGTCACCGTCCGGTACACCGAGACCGAGGCCGCGCAGGTCATGACCCCCGCCCTCGCCCCCGACGGCCGCCTGGCCCACCTGCGCACCACGGCCGCGCCGAACGCCGCCGGCACCCTCGTCGTCGACGGCCATCCCGTCGCGATCACCGGCGACATCGCCCCGGTGCCCCCGCGCTGGACGCCCGAGGGCGAGCTGCTCCTGACGCTCGACGGCGCCTTCACCCTCGTACGACCGGACGAGCCGGAGCAGCGGGAGACCATCCCCTTCGAGGGAGCGCTCCCCGTGCGACGCCCGCGATATCGGACCAAGGCGTACGACCTCGGGGAGGCCCGCACCCGTCCGGTGCGCGGCATCCACCTGCCCACGCTCTCGCCCGACGGTCGGCAGATCGCGTTCGCGGCCCTCAACTCGCTGTGGCTGGCCGGGAGTTCGGGCGGGCGTCCGCCGCGGCGACTGCACAGGGCGCCCGCCACCCGCTATCTGCTCGGCCCCGCCTGGGCACCCGACGGGCGGTCGCTCGTCCACGCCGACGACCGCGACGGACTCCTCGGCGTGTACCGGCACGACCTCGCGACCGGCGAGGAGACCGCGCTCGCGACCGGCGGCCGGGTGCACCCGGCGCTCTCGCCCGACGGGCGACGGCTCGCCTGTCTCGACCTGACCGGCAAGCTCCTCGTCCGCGACCTGGTGTCCGGCGAGGAACGCGTCCTGGCCGCGCCCCTCGGTGGCGGCGGCCTGCCCGGCCGCCCCAGCTGGTCACCGGACGGCCGCCACGTCGCCCTCTGCGACCGCAACCGCCTCAACTCCCGCTTCCGGGAGGGCTACAACCTCGTCCGGATCGTCGACACGACGACCGGCACCGACCGCCTCCACCCCGTGGCACCCCACACCTCGATCGCCGACCGGTACGACTCCGGGCCCGTCTGGTCGCCCGACGGCCGCTGGATGGCCGTGATCGTCGAGTCGGCCCTGTGCCTGCTGCCCGTCGACCCCGACGGCACCCCGCGCGGCGCCCTGCGCACCCTCGTCGCCGAACCGGCCGACCACCCCTCCTGGTCCGCCGACTCCACGACCCTGCTGTACCTCTCCGCCGGCCGACTGCGGCTCATCGACGTGGACGGCGGCAACGCCCGTACCGTCCGTGTTCCCCTCGACGCGCACAGACCCACCCCCGCCGACGTGGTCGTGCACGCCGGACGGCTGTGGGACGGCACCGGTGAGACCACCCGCGACGACGTCGACGTCGTCGCAAGCGGCGGACGTATCACGGCAGTCGAGCCGCACCGGTCCGGGCGCCGGGCGACGCTCCGCCGGGTCGACGCCTCGGAGCGCACCGTGGTGCCGGGCCTGTGGGACACCCACACCCACCCCTGGCAGAGCACCTACGGCGGCCGCCAGACCGTCGGCCAGCTCACCTACGGCATCACCACGGCCGTCTCCCTCGGTGGGTTCGCCTATGAACAGGCCCGTATCCGCGAGGCGGTGGCCGCCGGACAGCTCGCCGGGCCCCGGCTGCTGAGCACCGGCGAACTCCTCGACGGGGCCCGTGTCGCCTACAGCATGGGCCGCGCCCACCGGACCCGGGCGGGGCTGCGCCGCTCGCTGGAGCGGGGTGCGGCCCTGGACTGGGATTTCGTCAAGACGTATGTGCGGGCGCCCGGTTGGGTGATGGAGGAGGCCGCACGTTTCGCACACGAGCGGCTCGGCGTGCGCAGCGGAGGGCATCTGCTCTCGCCCGGCGTCCAGCTCGGCCAGGACCTGACGACCCATCTGCAGGCCACCCAGCGGGCCGAGTTCGGGCACGCCGTCACGGCAACAGGCCGCGCCTACCAGGACGTCGTGGAGATCTACACCGCGTACGGCGTGAACTTCTCGATGATCGCCACGCCCTTCACCGCCGCGCCCCTCCTCGGCGCGGACCCCGCCCTCGCCGACGACCCCCGGGTCACGGTGGTGATGCCGCCGTGGGACAGCGCCGCCGTCACACAGTCGGCCGGCGTCCCGCCCACCCCGGCCCAACTCGCCACCCTCCGCACGGAGACCGACATCTACCGGCGCATCCTGGCCGCCGGCGGGACCGTCGCCCTCGGCACGGACCAGCCCCTCGTCCCCGTCGGCCTCTCCCTCCACCTCGGTCTGCGCGCCCTGCACCGCGGGGGCCTCTCCCCGGCCCAGGCCCTGCGCACGGCAACCGTTCTGCCGGCCCGTCTCTTCGGCCTCGACCGCGACCTCGGCACGGTCGCGGAGGGCAAGCTGGCGGACCTGACCGTGGTCGACGGCGATCCCTTCACGGACTTCGCCTCGCTCGTCCGTACGGTCGCCGTGCTGCGGGGTGGAGTGCCGTACACCACCGAGGAACTGGTGAAGGCCTTCGAGCCGACCGCCCGGCGAACGGTCGCGGCCGAGGACGACTGGCTGGAGCTGGGGCGGCTGATGCGGAGGGACGGGTGCTGCGCGGTGCATCAGCCGTCCTGAGCCACTTCCACGGACAGGTCGTTGTCGACCGTGTAGTAGGGGCGCAGGACCGCGTCGCCGACCGTGGCGGGCGGATAGACGAACACCCCCTTGCGGTTCGCCACGTCGTCAAGGAGACGGGCGATCCGGATGGGCGGGGCGTCCGGCGACGGCTGGACGAAGGCGTCCCAGACACCGGCCCTGGTGGCCAACTCCTCGTAGTCGAGGGCGAACGAGAAGGCGCGGCCGTCGTCCCCGGCCCGCAGGGAGACGGTGTGTACGGTCTCGCGGTGGCCCCGCAGGCGCAGACGGACGGTCGCTCCCGGCAGGAGCCCCGCTCCGTGCAGCCGGGCCGTCACCGTCGCCGCCCGGTCCGTGACGTCGACGGCCTCGACCTCCGCGTGGGCGGCGCGCAGCCAGGTGCGGATCGTGAGGTAGCCGTCCTTGGTGACGTAGGGGATCCGGACCGCCAGCGGTGACGGCCGGTCACGCAGGTGGCCCTCGACCAGGGCCCGCAGGTCGCGCAGGCCGGGGCGCAGCCGCTGTCGCCCGGAGTCCGGCGCCCGCAGCAGGTACACGTCCCAGCGGCCCTCCGCGAGAAAGAGGTCCTCACTCAGGACGGCCCGTCGGCGCCCCTCGTCGGCGGGCAGCAGGTCGAGGACGTGGCGGACCTTCTCGGGCTGCCCCTTCTTCGGGCGCAGGCGCAGCAGCAACCGCTGCTCCTCGTCCGGTCCCGGCGGCAGCTCGAAGGTCGTCCCGCCGTCGGCGTCGACCACACAGTCGAGGCGCGGCTCCGCCCCCTGCCCCGCGGTCATCGCTGCCCCCTGCGCAGCGCACGGCGCGCGGTGCCGGCCGCGGTGAACGCCGCGTCGCGGACGGCGAAACCGCGGCTCGCCAGGGACCGGAACACCGGCGGGCGTTCCCGTACGACGGAGTGTCCCGCGCTCCTCGCCGCGAGCGCCTCCTCGATCAGGCGCTCGGCCTGTTCCAGTACCGGCCCGGGAGCGAACCGTCGGGCGTTGTCCAGGGCCGCCCGGCCCGTGCGGCGGCGCCCCTCGTCGTCACGGACCAGTTCGAGCAGGGCCGCGCCCAGCGCGTCACGGTCCCCGACCGGGACCAGTCGGCCGTCCACCCCGTCCTCGATGATCTCGCCGGGGCCGTGCGGGCAGTCGGTGCTGACCACCGGCAGGCCGCAGCGCATCGCCTCGACGATGGTCATGCCGAACGGTTCGAAGTTGGAGGCGGCCACGGCGATGGAGCCCTTGACCCACTCGGCCTCCATGGGGGTGGCCGCGCCCATCAGGAAGACGTTGTTCCACAGGCCGAGGTCCATGACGAGCTGCCGCAGCCGGTCGTGCTGCTCGCCCTTGCCGTAGATGCGCAGCTGCCAGTCGGGGTGTTCGGCGGCCACCAGCGCGAACGCCTCGATGAGCAGGTCGTAGCGTTTCACCGGGACCAGCCGGCCGGCCGCGACGACCACCTTCGCGGTGCCGTCCGCGGCCGGGAGCACGGGGTCGGGAACGCTGTTCGGCAGGGCCTTCACCCGTACGCCGGGAAGCCGCATCTTGCGGCGGTACGCGGTGGCGTCCGCCTCGGTCACGGTGGTCAGTACGTGCAGTCCGCGGTAGGCCCGGCGCAGCGTGTGCCGCAGCCGCGGCGGATGGTTGTCCAGGGTGAGGTGTTCCTGTCCGATGCGCACGACGTGCCGCGGGGTCTGCAGCGCGAGATGCACATTGAGCCCGGGCCGGGTGCCGATCACCACGTCGGCGTCGGTGGCGGCGAGGCACTCGGCTATCCGTCGGTCGGTCAACTCGCTGTACTGCCGGTAGCGGTACTCGGCGCTCGGGAACACCCTGGCCGGCCGCAGATGAAGTGGGTGCTCCCTCTCCTCCCTGAGGTCCACCAGCGGACGTAAGGACACCCTCGGGCCCAGCGCGAGATTCGGGTGCTCCCGGTGCCGCAGCACGGAGACGATCTCCACCTCGTGCCGTTCGGCCAGTGCGTGGGCCAGGTTGAAGGTGGTGGTGATGGTGCCTCCGATGCCGTAGGCGTTGTGCAGCAGGAAAGAGATCTTCATGGTGGCCCAGACCATGCCGACCCCTGTGCAGTTGTTGTGCGTTACCAGTTCGTAGTGTTCATGAGGCCGTACACGGACTGAGCGAGGAGGCGATCGATCTCGTCGCGGCCCTCCAGCACACCGGCCAGGTAACCGCCGCGAACGCATCGCCCGCACCGACCGGTTCGAAGACGAGGTCGGCGGCACGCGAAGGCCGCGAGGGAACGGACACTCAGGACTCCTGTACCTCTGCGGCCAGCCGCAGCATGACCTTGCTGCTTCCGCTCGACGGGTCCGCGGCGACCGCGAGGGCCTCCTCGGCCCGCTCCAGCGGAAAGCGATGGGTGATCAGCGGACGTACGTCGAGACCGTCCCGAAGGGCCGACAGCGCCTCGTCGATCTCCTCGACGAAACGGTACGAGCCGATCCAGGTGATCTCCCGAGAGGTGCAGGGGACGGGGGTCAGATCTCGACGCGACCGGCGCGCAGGGCGGGCAGCCGGTCCGCGACCACGGTGGTGAGCGCGTCGTCGTTCGCCAGGTCCGCGGCGCCGAGGCCACGCAGCAGCGACTGCACCGTGTCGGCCGGCCCGGTGCTCAACACCCAGGCGGCGAGGGCGAGTTCGAGGAACGGCGTACTCGTGGCACCCAGGGCTCGCAGCTCGCGCAGGGCCGGCAGCCAGCGCTCCGGGATCTTCAGCGGTCCGTCGGTGCCGATCTGCCGGAGCAGGTGTCGCATGGCGGGGTTGCGGAACCGTACGACGAGATCGTCGGCGTACGACAGCGGGTCGGGGCCGCCTGTGGGCAGCGTGGGTGCCAGCTCGGCGCACCACCCCCGCACGAGCCGCTCGCCCCAGTCGGCCGCCAGGGTCTCGGCGATCGTGGTGAGCCCGGCCGCCATGCCGAGGTACGCGAGGGCCGAGTGGGAGCCGTTCAGCAGCCGCAGCTTGGTGAGCTGATAGGGCGTCACATCCCGGACGAACAGGGCGCCGTCGCGCTCCCATGGCGGCCGTGCGGCGGCGAAGGAGTCCTGCAGCACCCACTGCCGGTACGGCTCGGCCGTCACGGGCAGGGCGTCACGCGTCCCGAGCGCCGCAAGAGCCGCGGCCCGGTCCTCCTCGCCGGCCGCGGGCACGATCCGGTCCACGACCGTCGCGGGGAAGGCGACGGCCTCCGCCATCCGCTCCAGGATCCGGTCGCGGTCCGGCCACGCGGAGGCCCGCACGAAGTCGTGCACCACCCCGGCCAGTACGGCCCCGTTGTCCGCCATGTTGTCGCAGGACACCACGGCGATCGGCGGTGCCCCCGCACGCATCCGGGCCGCCAGCCCGGCGGCCAGCCGGCCGACGACGGTGGTGAGGGGCCCGGCGGGGTCCGCCGTGAGGTCGGCGGCGACGGCGGCGGTATCCAACCCGCCCGTCAGCGGCGACCGTTGATACCCCTTCTCGGTCACGGTCAGCGTCACGACCGTCACCTCGGGGTCGGTGAGCAGGGCGTCCACGGCCTTGGCGTCCGGCCCCATGGCCAGCGCGTCCACGACCGAGCCCACGACACGGGTCCGGTCGCCCTCCGGTCGGCGCTCGGTCAGCGAGTACAGACCGTCCTGCGCGCGCAGGGCCCGCACGGTCTCCGTCGACCGGGGCGCGACCGCCGTGATGCCCCAGTCCTCGCCGGAGAGCGCGGCGGCGCGCTCGGTGTAGACCGCCTGGTGCGCCCGGTGGAAGGCGCCGAGGCCGAAGTGGACGATGCGCGGGCGCAGGTCGGCCGGATCGGCCAACGGCCGCTGCTCGGCGGGGAGTCGGGAGACCGTCAAACGGTTCAGCGGCGCGCTCACCAGTCGTGCACCGAGCCGTCGAGGCGACGTGCGACCGGGAGGTAACGCCGCTGGTAGGGGAAGCGGTCGGCCGCCGTGTCGTCGTACTCGACGCCCAGGCCGGGCTCGTCCGAGGGATGCAGCATGCCGTCGGCGAAGGTGACGCCCGTGTGGAAGACCTCGGCGGTCTCGTCGGGGTGGCCCATGTACTCCTGGATGCCGAAGTTCGGCACGGCGAGGTCCAGGTGGACGGCGGCGGCCATGCTGACGGGGGAGAGGTCGGTCGCCCCGTGGGAGCCGGTGCGGACCTGGTAGAGGGCGGCGAGGCCGAAGATCCGGCGCAGGTGGGTGATGCCGCCGGCGTGCACGACGGTCGTCCGGACGTAGTCGATGAGCTGCCGCGTGATCAGGTGCTGGACGTCCCAGATGGAGTTCATGACCTCGCCGACCGCGATCGGCGTGGTCGTGTGCTCGCGGATGAGAAGGAACGCCTCCTGGTTCTCGGCCGGGGTCGGGTCCTCCATCCAGAACAGCCGGCAGCTCTGTGCACGTCGTGGAGGAGGTGGAAGCCGAAGCCGAAACGTTCGCGGACCGCTTCCAGATAGGTCGGCGCGAAGCCGAGGTAGGCCTCCGTGTCCCAGGGCTGCTCGTCCGGCAGGTCGGTCGCGGCGGGCTCGTAGACCTTGCCCTTGCGCACTCCGTAGGTGCCCCCGACCCCGGGCACGGCGGCCTGGGCCCGTACGGCCCGGTAGCCCAGCTCCAGATAGCGCTCGACGTCGTCGAGGAGCGAGGGCACGTCGGTGCCGCTGGCGTGCGAGTAGACCAGGACGCCGTCGCGGGAGCGGCCGCCCAGGAGCTGGTAGACGGGCAGGCCGGCCACCTTGCCCTTGATGTCCCACAGCGCGGTGTCGACGGCGGCGATCGCGGTCATCGTCACCGGCCCGCGCCGCCAGTAGGCGCCCTTGTAGAGGTACTGCCAGAGGTCCTCGACGCGGGCCGGGTCCCGGCCGATCAGCAGCGGGACGACGTGGTCGCTCAGATAGCTCGCGACCGCCAGTTCACGGCCGTTGAGCGTGGCGTCGCCGAGCCCGGTCACCCCGTCCGTGGTGGTGATGCGCAGGGTGACGAAGGTGCGTCCCGGGGAGGCGACGAGCACCTCGACCCGCTCGATCTTGCTCACTTGCGGCTCCCATCCTGTCGTGGAGTACTTGTATACAAGCATCTGTCGCATAGACGGGCAAGGGTCGGGTGAGAGCCTTTCCGCTGCTACGGCGGAGGGAAGCGCTACGTAGGATGTGCACATGGCTCAATCGAACGGGCGGCGGACGAGTCGACGCGACATCTACCTGAAGCTGCGTCAGCTGGTCCTCACCCTTGAACTCGCCCCGGGCGCGGCCCTGTCGGAGAACGAACTCGCCGCGTCCCTGGGCGTCAGCCGCACCCCGGTGCGGGAGAGCCTGATCATGCTGGCCCAGGAAGGGCTGGTGCAGGTCTTCCCGAAGATCGGCTCGTTCGTGTCCCGGGTGGACCCGGCGCAGGTCGCCGACGCGCAGTTCCTGCGGGAGGCGGTGGAGCTGGCCTCGCTGGAGGACCTGCCCGAGGAGCTCGACGCCGGGGTCGTCGAGGAGCTGCGGGACAACCTGAGGCGTCAGCGCAGCGTCGACCTCGACCTGGAGGAGTTCTTCGCCCTCGACGAGGCCTTCCACCAGGGCCTGATGCGGCTGAGCGGCCACGGCAACGTCTGGACGACCGTCGCCGCGGCCAAGGGCCACCTCGACCGGGCCCGCCGGCTCGGCCTGCACGAGAACGAGTCACCGGCCGTCTTCGCCGACCAGCACCACGAGATCTTCGCCGCGGCCGTCGGCGGCGACGTGGCACTCGCCCGTAGCGCCATGCGCTCCCATCTGCGGGCCGTCTTCAACGACATCGAGCGCATCCGCGCCCACTCGCCCGAGCTGTTCGCCACCGGCACGTCGACCGTGCCGGTGCGCCGCAATGTCGTGGTCTGGGAGTGAACGGGAGAGGTCCGAGGGGGCCGGTCAGCGCCCCGGTTCCACCCAGGTGAGCCCGTCCTCCGAGGCCACCAGACCGCCGGGCCGCATCGGCGACTCCTCCTCCAGCGGCCCGCCGAACACACCGCGCTCCTGCAACACCGCCCCCTCCTGGAACACCTGACGCACGGAGGCCGACTCGAAGAGCGGATTGCGCAGCCCGTCGGACTCCGGAAGGCGCCCCACCGCGCCGTCCAGCTCCGAGGAGGCGGTCGTCAGCCGCGCACCCGGATCGGCGAGCGACGCGTCACCGGAGGCCAGCCCGCCCACCAGTTCCACGAACGCCTCCAGCTCCGTCGCCTCCACGTTGGTGACCTTGCGGGCCTTCCAGAAGTACGACCGCTCGTCCTGATGCATGTCGTAGAAGGAGACCAGGAACTCGTAGAACAGCGCGTACTCGTGCCGGTAGCGGGCCTCGAACTCCCCGAACAGCCGTGCCTCGTCGGTCTCCCCGGCCAGCGCGCTGTTGATCGACCGGGCGGCGAGCAGCGCGCCGTACGTGGCGAGGTGGACGCCGGAGGAGAGCACCGGGTCGACGAAGCAGGCCGCGTCCCCGACCAGCACCATGCCGGGCCGCCACAGCCGCGTCTTCCAGTACGACCAGTCCTTGCGCACCCGCACCTGGTCGTACGGCGCCTCGGTGGCCTGCTCCACCCCGGCGAGCATGTCCCGTACCTCCGGGCACGCGTCGATGAGCCTCCGCCAGCCGGCCACCGGATCCCGCTGTATGTCGGCCGCGTTCTCCCGGCTCACCACCGCACCCACACTGGTGAGGCCGTCCCGCAGCGGGATATACCAGATCCAGCCCTCGTCGAAGGCGGCGCAGAAGATGTTGCCGTCGTTGGGCTTCGGCAGCCGCGCACCGCCCGCGAAGTAGCCGAACACCGCGATGTTCCGGAAGAAGTCCGAGTACGTCCGCTTCCCGCCGACCTCGCCGTGGATACGGCTGCCGTTGCCGGAGGCGTCCACGACATACCGGGCCCGTGCCTCGCGGACCTCGCCGCCGGGGCCGGTCCAGCTCACACCCCGCACCCGCTCCCCGTCGGCGACCACGCCCCGCACGCGGCAGCGCTCGCGCACGTCCACGCCCTTGCGGCGGGCGTTGTCCAGCAGGATCGCGTCGAAGCGTTGCCGTTCGACCTGGTAGGCGAACGAGGTCGGGTCCGCCAGCCGTGGCGAGAGGGCGAAGGAGAACTGCCAGGGGTCCCGGTTGCGCCCCCACCGGAAGGTCCCGCCGCGCTTCACCTTGAACCCGGCCCGCGCCACCTCGTCCTCGACACCCAGGATCCGGCACACGCCGTGCACGGTGGAGGGGAGCAGCGACTCGCCGATCTGGTAGCGGGGAAAGGCCTGTTGCTCCAGGAGCAGGACACGATGGCCGCGCAGGGCGACGGCGGTGGCGGCGGTGGACCCGGACGGTCCGCCGCCGACCACGATCACGTCGAACTCCTCGACCGTGGTGGGCTCGTCGATGGCGTTCACTGCTCTCCTTGTGTGCTCGAAGTGCCGGTGTGCTCAAGGGAGTTGATCCACTCCTGGACGGCCGTCGCCGTGGACGGGGCGTGTTCCCGCATGAACGAGAAGTGGTCGCCGGGGACATCGACCCGGCCGTGCGGCAGCGGCCACGACGTCCGCCACTCGTCCGGGCCCGCGCCCGCCTCCATCTCCGGGGTCGGCTCGGTGACCCGTACCAGCAGGGTGGGCGTGTCGACCGGCTCCGGCTCCCAGTCGAGGAACATCCTGGTGTACGCCCCCAGCGCCGCGACGCCCGCGTCCTCGTCCCCGGAGAAGTCGTGGCCGCCCAGGCGCGGTGCGATGGCCGCCGGCAGGGACAGCAGCCACTCCTTGCCGCTGTTGCCGTCGTTGATGAGGTACGTGTCGAGCAGCACCTGCCCGAGCGGGGCCCTGCCCAGGGCCTCAAGGTGTCGGGTCACGGCATGCGCGACGGCGCCTCCCGTACTGACACCGGCGACGACGAAGGGCCGGTCGCCCACCTGCCGCAGCACCGTCTCCGCATGGGTGTGGGCGAGCGTCTCCCGGTCCGCCGGCACGGCGCTGCCGGCGCCGATACCGGGGTGGGGGAGTTCGAGGACGTCCAACTCGCCCTGGAGACAGCCGTGGAAGCGCGCGAACTCGCCGCCCGGCGCGGCGAAGGGCGGGTGCTGGCCGGTGAAGAAGACGAGCACGGGACGGTCGCCGGGACCGGTGGCGCGCGGCAGGGGCGGGAGGGCGTGCTTCCGGCTGTCCGCCGCCTCGAAGGTCGGCACCGCCCAGGACGCCGTGACCAGCATGTGCATCGCGGCGACGACCTGACCGGCCTCGCAGACCCGCCGATAGAGCGCGGACAGCGTCTGTGTGGGCCGCTCGTCGGCGACCGCGTTGCCGGGCAGGTCGTCGAGCAGGCCGAGCACATGGCGGGCGAGCCCCTCGGCCGTCGGGTGCTCGAACACCACGGCGGCCGACAGCCTCAGCCGCAGCGCCATGCTCAGCCGGTTCCGGATCTGCACCGCCATCAGCGAGTCGAAGCCCAGCTCGGCGAAGGACTTGCCGTCCGGCAACGAGTCCACGTCCGGATACCCGAGCACAGCCGCCACGTCCGCCCGCATCAACTCCGCGAGCCGGCCCTCGCGTTGGGCACCGGGCAGCTCGGCGAGCACCTTCCGCCAGGCTCCCGGCTCACCCACCTGCTCGGTATCGGGCTCTCCCGTACCCGCCGCGGGCCTCTGCCGAGGTACCAGCCCGCGCAACAGGGGCGGCAAAGTCCCCTGCGCGGAACGGAGGTTGGCCCGGTCCAGCGCGACCGGCACGAGCACCGGCTCGCTCTCCCGGAGCGCCGCGTCGAACAGGGCCAGACCCAGCTCGACGGAGAGCGGCCGGAACGGGTCACCGGCATTTCGCGGGGCGGCCATACCGCCGACCGTCTCCCACGGACCCCACGCCAAGGAGACGGCGGGCAGGCCCAGCGCGGTGCGATGCAGGGCCAGGGCATCCAGGAACGAGTTCGCCGCCGCGTAGTTGCCCTGACCGGCGCGCCCCAACAGGCCGGACACGGACGAGAACAGCACGAACGCCGACAGGTCCAGATCCCGGGTGAGCTCGTGCAGATGCCAGGCCGCGTCCGCCTTCGGCCGGAGTACGGCGCCCAGCCGATCGGGGGTCAGCGCGGCCAGTACGCCGTCGTCCAGCACCCCGGCCGCATGGACGACGGCGGTGAGGGTCGGCGCACAGCTCTCGATCACCCCGGCCAGTGCCGCCCGGTCGGCCACGTCACAGGCCACGATCCGTACCTCGACGCCCAACTCCGTCAACTCGTCCCGCAGTTCGCGGGCGCCCGGCGCCTCGGGCCCTTGCCGTCCGGTCAGGACCAGGTGCCGAACGCCGTACGAGGAGACGAGATGCCGGGCGAGCGCCGCACCCAACGCACCGGTACCACCGGTGATCAGCACGGTGCCGTCGAGGGAAGGCGCCCTCCCCGGGACGGCGGCCGCCTGGGTCAGTCGCGGCACCGTCACCTTCCCGTCGCGGACGGAGAGCTGGGGCTCACCACTGGCCACGGCCGCCGGCAGCAGCCGCCGCGACTCGGGCCGCCCGTCCGTGTCGACGAGGACGACACGGCCCGGCAGCTCCGACTGGGCCGCGCGCACCAGTCCCCCCACCGCGGCCCCGGCCAGGTCGGGGTCGGAGGCGGTGGCGTTCTCCGTCACCACGACCAGGCGTGAACCCGCTGTCCCGGGATCGTCCTGCCAGTCCTGCAAGGCGCGGAGCACGCTCGCCGTCGACCGGCGCACGGCAGCCAGCGGGTCAGGCCCCACCGCCGGGTCGACGCTCATGATCACGGTGTCCGGTTCCTGCGCGGCGGTGTCGACATCCAGGGCGATCCACTCGGGGCGCCACAGCGCGCGCCGTACGGCGTCAGCCGCCGACTCGACCGTGCCGTCCGGGAGTTCGCGGGTGGCCAGGGAGTCCACCTGCGCCACCGGGCGGCCCGTCGGATCGGCGAGCGTGACCGAGACCGCGTCCGCCGCGGTCGGGGCGATCCGTACGCGCACTTCGGTGGCCCCGGTCGCATGGAGGCGCACGCCGTTCCATGCGAACGGCACCCGGACGGCCCCCGAGGCGGAGCCGGTCAGCAGCGGTGCGTGCAGGGCCGCGTCCAGCAGAGCCGGGTGGATTCCGAAGCGGTCGGCTCCCGGCAACTCCCCTTCGGACAGGCGGACTTCCGCGAACAGTTCCTTGCCGCGCCGCCATACCGTCCGAACGCCACGGAAGGCCGGCCCGTAGACGAGACCCGTGTCCGCGAGGCGGTCGTAGGCCTCGGAGAGATCGAGTCGGGCCGCGTCCCGCGGTGGCCAGGAGGTGAGTTCGGGTTCCGGGGGCGGTGCGGTCGGCGAGGCGCCGAGCAGGCCGGTCGCGTGCCGGGTCCAGGGGGCGTCCGCGGTGTCGGGGCAGGCGTAGAGGTCGAGGGGGCGTCGGCCGGACTCGTCCCTCGCGCCGACCACGACCTGGATCCGTACCGCCGTGCCCTCGGGCAGCGTCAGCGGGGCCACGACCACGAGTTCGTCGAGGATGCCGCAGCCGACCTCGTCGCCCGCCCGTACGGCCATCTCCACGAAGGCCGTCGCGGGGACGACGACCTGCCCTGCGATCACATGGTCGGCGAGCCACGGGAAGGCCGTGGGGGACAGGAGGCCGGAGAACACCGTGCGGTCGGTGTCGGGGACGGCGAACGCCGGGGCCAGCAAGGGGTGTTCGTGGGGGGTGGCCGACGGACTCGGGGTGGTGCCGGGGGCGTCCAACCAGTAGCGGCGGTGCTGGAAGGCGTACGTCGGCAGGTCGACCCGGCGTGCTCCGGTGTGCGCGAGAGCGGTGGGCCAGTCGATGTGCGCCCCGCGCACCTGGAGGCGGGCCAGGGCGGACAGCAGGGTCTGTGGCTCGGGCTCACCGCTTCGGGCGGCGGCGACGCACAAGGGGGCGTTCTCCGCCAGGCAGTCCTCGGCCGCCGCGGTGAGCGCGTGACCCGGGCCGACCTCCAGGAACGCCGAGACCCCGTCGTCCCCGAGCCGCCGTACCGCATCGGCGAACCGGACCGGTCGGCGGGCGTGCCGGACCCAGTACTCCGGGGAGCGGAGCTCGTCGGGCTCGGCCGGGCGGCCCGTCACCGCCGAGACCATCGGGATGCGCGGTGCCCGGAAGGTCAGGTCCTCGGCGACCCGACGGAAGTCGTCGAGCATCGGGTCCATCAGGGGCGAGTGGAAGGCATGGGAGACCCGCAGACGGATGGTCCTGCGGCCGCGCGCCTCGAACCCGGCCGCCACCGCGAGCACCGGCTCCCGAACGCCTGAAATCACCATGGAGCGCGGGCCGTTGACGGAAGCGACGGCGACGTGGCCGCCGGTGTCGGCGAGCGCGGCGAGTGCCTCCTCCTCCGTCGCGTCCAGTGCCATCATCGCCCCGCCCTCGGGGAGCGCCCGCATCAGCCGGCCCCGGGCCGCGACGAGCGCTGCCGCGTCGGGCAGGTCCAGCACACCGGCGACATGGGCCGCCGCCAGCTCGCCCACGGAGTGGCCGGTCAGGACGTCGGGGCGGACACCCCAGGACTCCAGCAGCCGGAACAGTGCCACCTCGAAGGCGAACAGGCCGGTCTGGGCGAAGTCCGTACGGTCGAGCAGGGCGGCTTCCGGGGAGCCCGGCGCGGCCGACAGGACGACGCTCAGGGGTTGTTCGAGACGGCCGTCCAACTCCTGGCAGACCTCGTCGAAGGCGGCGGCGAAGACAGGGAACGCGGTGCGCAACTCGGCGCCCATGCGGGCGCGTTGGGCGCCCTGTCCGGTGAACAGGAAGGCCGTACGGATGCTCGGGTCGGCGATGCCCCGCACCGGGCCACGAGCGCTCCTGCCATCGGCGAGCGCCTCCAGAGCGGTGAGCATCTGCGCGGAATCCCCGGCCGCCACCGCCGCACGGTGGGGCAACGCCGACCGCGACACCGCCAGCGAGAACCCGACGTCGGCCGCTGAGAAGCCCGGCCGGGCCGCCAGATGGTCGGCCAGCCGACGGGCCTGGGCGCGCAGGCCGGTTTCATCGGCGGCGGAGAGCAGCCAGGGGAGCGGGCCGGGTGTGTCGGTGTGGGAGTGCGGCTCGGGGCTGGGCCCGGGTGTGTCGGCGCCGGAGTGCGCCTCGGCCTCCGTTTTCCCGGCCCTGGACAGCCGCTCGGGGAGCGGGCCGGGTGTGTCGGTATGGGAGTGCGGTTCGGGAGCGGGGGCGGGTGTGTCGGCGCCGGAGTGCGGCTCGGAGCTGGGCCCGGGTGTGTCGGCGCCGGAGTGCGGCTCGGCCTCCGTCCTCTCGGCCCTGGACAGCGGCCCGGGGAGCGCGCCGGGTGTGGCGGCGTGGGAGTGCGGCGAGGGAGTGGGGCCGGGTGTGGCGGCGTGGGAGTGCGGTTCGGGGCTGGGCCCGGGTGTGTCGGTGATGGAAGGCGGTTCGGTCTTCGTCTTCTTGGTCCTGGACGGCGGCTCGGGGAGGGTGGTGGGCTCGGCGGTGTCGGACAGTGGCCTGGGCGTGGCTTCGAAGCCGTCCCCGGAGCCCGGTGCAGGCCGCGGAGGGGACTTCTTCGCGCCCACCGCATCCGCGATGTGCGGCGCCTCCTCCAGGATCAGGTGTGCGTTGGTTCCGCCGATCCCGAACGCCGAGATGCCGGCCCGGCGTGGCGCCGAGGCCGTGCGGGGCCATGGGCGGGCCTCGGTCAGCAGCTTCACCCGGCCGGTGGACCAGTCGACGTGCGAGGTCGGCTCGTCCGCGTGCAGGGTGCGCGGGAGTCGCTCGTGGTGCAGGGCCTGCACCATCTTGATGACACCGGCGACGCCGGCCGCCGCCTGCGTATGGCCGAGGTTGGACTTGACCGAGCCGAGCCACAGCGGCGGCCGGTCCTCCCCGCGTCCCTGGCCGTAGGCCGCCAGCAGGGCCCGCGCCTCCACCGGGTCGCCGAGCCGGGTGCCCGTGCCGTGTGCCTCGACCGCGTCCACGTCCTCGGAGTGGAGCCCGGCGTCCGTCAACGCCTGGGAGATGAGGAGCTGTTGGGCCTGCCCGTTGGGGGCTGTCAGTCCGTTGGAGGCGCCGTCGGAGTTGACCGCCGAGCCGCGCAGGACGGCCAGTACGGGATGTCCGTGGCGCCGGGCGTCGGACAGCCGCTCCAGCAGCACCAGCCCCACGCCCTCGCCCCAGGCGGTCCCGTCCGCCGAGGCCGCGAAGGACTTGCAGCGGCCGTCGGGAGCGAGCCCCCGCTGCCGGCTGAACGCCGTGAACGCCTTGGGAGTCGACATGACGGTGACTCCGCCGGCCAGTGCGAGCGAACACTCCCCGGAGCGCAGCGCCCGCGCCGCCCAGTGCAGCGCCACCAGGGAGGAGGAGCAGGCGGTGTCGAGCGTGACGGAGGGGCCACGCAGGCCGTAGACGTACGAGAGCCGCCCGGAGGCCACGCTGCCCGCCGAGCCCAGGGCCAGATGAGCCTCCAGTTCATGTGTGCTGAGCCGGGAGGAGTAGTCGGCGTGCATCATGCCGACGAACACACCCGTGTCGCTCTCGCGCAAGGTCGCCGGGGTGATGCCGGCCCGCTCCCAGACCTCCCAGGACGTCTCGAGGAGCAGCCGCTGCTGCGGGTCCATGGCGAGCGCCTCGCGCGGCGAGATCCCGAACAGGTCCGCGTCGAACTCCGCGGCCCGGTGCAGGAATCCGCCGCTGCGGGTGTACGAGGCGCCGACGCGGTCCGGGTCGGGGTCGTACAGGGCGTCCAGGTCCCAGCCCCGGTCGGTGGGGAAGCCGGTGATGGCGTCCCGGCCCTCCGACACCAACTGCCACAGGTCCTCGGGGGAGTTGACGTCTCCGGGATACCGGCAGCCCATGGCGACGATCACGATGGGATCGTCGTCGCTCCCGCCCGCGCCGGTGTGCGGTGCGGACGCGGTCTCCGGTGCGAACAGGGTGTCGTACACCTGTCGGGCCAGCGCGGTCGGTGTGGGATGGTCGAAGACCAGCGTCGACGGGAGCCGCAGCCCGGTCGCCTCGCCGAGCCGGTCGAGGAGGGTCACGGCGCTCGCGGACGTCAGTCCGAGGTCCGTGAAGGTGCTGTCGGGGGACGGGAGTTCGGACTGTCCGACCTCGGCCGTCTCCGCGAGCACCGCCTCACGCAGGGCGCGTTCCCGTGCCTCGGGCGGAAGGGACAGCAGCTCTCGGCGCAGGGATCCCCCGGGCTTCGAGGCCGCCGCCGGTATCTGCACGACGGCGTGACGGGCGATCTTGCCGGACGCCGTGCGCGGCACGGCCGCGATCTCGTGGATCTCGACCGGCAGTTTGTACGCCGCCAGCCGGGGGCGGCACGCGTCCAGGACACTTCGGGCGTCGAACCCGCCCGGTTCCGGGACGACGTAGGCCACCGGGACCTCGCCCAGGACGTCGTCCGGCCGCCCCACCACCACCGCGTCCCGCACTCCGGGGCAGCGCAGCAAAGCCTGCTCGACCTCCGTCGGGTGGATGTTCTCGCCGCCGCGGATGATCAACTCGCTGACCCGGCCGGTGAGTCGGAGATGGCCGTGCTCGACGCGCCGGCCCAGGTCCCCGGTGCGGTACCAGCCGTCCCGCAGCGCGGCCCCGGTCTCCTCGGCCTGGTCGTGGTAGCCGGACATCAGGCTCGGCCCGCGCACCCAGAGCTCGCCCTCGGCCCCGTCGGTGACGTCGTGGCCCGAGCCGGGATCGACGACGCGCACCTCCATGCCGGGGACCGGTGGGCCGCAGGAGCCGTCGACGCGCGGTCCGAGCGGGCGGTTGACCGCGATCATGCCGCAGGTCTCGGTGGAGCCGTACGCGTCGAGGAGTGGTGCTCCCAACAGGTCCTCCACCGCCCGGCGCAGGGCCGGTGCGCTCGGCGCTCCCGCCACCAGGCAGGTCCGCAGCGGCGGCGGGGAGGCGGCGCCCTCGGCGGACGCCAGGAGCTGGTGGTAGGTGGCCGGCACTCCGGCCAGGACGGTGTAGGGGCCGGGCAGGTCGGCGTGCGGGGTGTGGAGTTCGCGCAACAGGCCGTCGGGCGGGAGGAGTTCGGCGGTGATGCGGGCGCTCGCGCCGACCGCGGTGACGCCGAGGATCGCCAGGGAGTGGCCGAAACTGTGGAACAGGGGGAGGGGCCACAGGAGCCGGTCGTCGGAGGAGAGGCCGAAGAGCGGGGCGTAGCAGGCGGCCGGTGACCACAGGGCGGCGCGCTGGGTGGACAGGACGCCCTTGGGGCGGTGGGTGGTGCCGGAGGTGTAGAGCATCCAGGCTGGTTCGTCCAACCCGAGGTCGTCCCGGGGCGCTTCGGCGGAGTCGGTCTCGGCCGCGTCGGTGAAGCGCGCCGTGCCCTCGGGGGCGTCGGCCGGGAGCGGGTCCGGGCCGGTGAGGAGGACGCGGACAGGGCGGCCCAGGCGCCGCAGCCGGGGGAGCTGCGCGGGGTCGGTGACGAGGACCGAGGCGCCGCTGTCCTGGAGGAAGTGGGCGAGTTCGGCGTCGGAGGAGCGGGGGTTGAGGGGCACCCCGACCGCCCCGGCCCTGACGGTGGCCAGCACGCTCTCCACCATCTCCACGCGGTTGCCCAGACAGATCGCGACCCGCTCGCCCCGCCGCAGGCCGGTGCGGGCGAGATGGGCGGCCAGCCGTCCGGTGCGCCGCTCCAGCTCGGCGTAGGTGACGGCCCGTACGTCATCGGCGTAGGCCACTCGCGACGGCGAGGCCACGGCATGAGCCTTCAGCAGCTCGGGCAGCGGACGGATCAGCTGGTCGTGCGTCATGGTCCTGCCCCTCCGGCGCCCGCCGGGGGCACGGCGCCGTCAATCCCCTTGCCGAACAACATCATCGAGCCTAGGGCAGGGCCACCGGTGCTCGAACAGTTCAGCGACCGCTGTCGGGGCACGTCTGCTTGCCCGGACGGGGCCTTTGGGGCACCTCCGCCGGGCGGAAAGGGCAACGGACCGGGGTCGATGAGGCACCCCCGCCGGGTACCAGCGGACAACGGCACCTATCCGATCTCCACCACCCGCGCCCAGACGGGCGGCGAGTCCGGCACGTAGTCGGGGTCGTCCTCGATCCAGGACCCGTGGGACCGGGGGAACAGACCCACCACCGTCCGGGCCGCCGGCCGCGCCTTCGGCCAGGGGGTCTGCCCGTCGGTCAGCACCACGACGACGTCGGGGCGCGGCCGTGTCCGCAGCGCCGTCGCGAAGCCGGTGCGCAGATCCGTACCGCCGCCGCCGAGCAGCGGGATGCCCTCGGCGCGGCACAGGGGGTGCGCGACCCGGGCCGCCGCGTCGCACGGCACCACCGTCACCAGGTCGCGCCGGCCGCCCAGGGCCCGGGAGATCGCGGCGACTTCCAGCAGCGCACTGCCCAGTTCGGCGTCGCTGACGGAACCGGACGTGTCGATGACGACGGAGACCCGCGGCGGCCGGCGCAACAGACTCGGCAGGACGACGCCGGGCAGTCCGGCCGAGCGGCGCGCGGGACGGCCGTAGGAATAGTCCTCGCCCACCCCGGAGCCGGAGACCGCCGAGCGGAGCGCCGCCCCGAGCAACTCCCGCCAGGGCTGCGGCGGATGGAACGCCTCCTCCGCCCACCGCTCCCACCCCTCCGGGGCGCTGCCCGGGCGGCCCTTGATGCCCTGTGCCACCCGGTGGCGGACCGCGTCCTTCTCCTGTTCGCTGAGCCCGTGCGCGCCGTCCGGACCCAGCTCCCACTCCCGCTCCCGCCCGTCGGCGCCGCTCCCGCAGTCCAGCCAGGCCAGACCCTGGGTGCGCGGCCCGAGCCGGAACTGACGCAGGTAGTCCTCCATCAGCTGACCGTCGGGCAGCTGCAGGTGCCCCGGCCGTACGGCCCCTTCGGGCCGGGTCAGTCCGTCGCCGTACACGTCGTCGTTGATCTCGAAGTCCGCGGCGATGTTCATCCGCAGCCGCTCGCCCGGGCCGGTCAGCCCGCGCTGCCTGGCGACCCGCTCGCTGCGCCCGTGGTGGTCGCGCAGCAGGTGCGACACCTCGTGCACCCACACGCCGGCCAGTTCCTCCACCGGCGTGCGGTCCACGAACCCGGGCGAGACATAGCAACGCCAGTACCGGTCCACGGCCATCGTCGGCACGTCCCGCGACTCGACGGTGTGCAGGGCGAACAGGGCCGTCGCCAGATAGGGCCGGGCACGGACGGCCTGCAGACGGGCGGCGAACAGCTTGTCGAGATCCAGGGCTCCCTGCGTGTGCGTATCCAGGGCCCGCTGTGTGTCCGTGCCGCTCATCGACCCGCCCTCTTCGCCCCCGCGGCGGTCCGGGCCGCGGCCTCGTCGGCCCGCCGGGACAGGGTCACGACCCCGGCGAGGCGTTCGATGGACGCCGGGACGTCCCAGTCCTGCCGGCGCAGCGAGGCCAGGGTGGTCGCGGGTACGACCACCAGGTCCGGGGCGCCGGTCTCCACCGCCCGCACCAGCAGCGCCCATGCCGCGTCCCAGCGGGCTCTGTCGGGGCGAGAGCGGACGGCCGCCACCACACCGTCGAGCGTGGCCTGCCGCAGGTCCCCGCGCTCGGGCAGGACGGCACCCGCCGGGTCGGCGAGCAGCTCCTCGGGGTCCGGGAGGTCCATCCGGTCCACACTGGCCAGCAGCTCCAGCCCCGGACCGTCCCCCACCGTCCCGCGCACCAGCAGCGACAGCACGTCCCGAGAGGACCCGGCCGCGGTCGCGAAGGCGATCAGGCGCAGGGTCATCTCCCAGCTCCGGGGCGAGGGCCAGGCCCCGCCCTTACGGGTCTCGTTGGCGGGCAGCCGGTGCACCAGCGTGGGCCGGACGGCCAGCAACCCGCACACGGCACGCCGGGCGAAGTCCACGGCCTCCGGAAGCTTCCGCGGGTCGAGCCGGGGCAGCGTCGCCCGCGGCCAGGTCCCGCCGAGGCCGCGTACGACGACCTCGTGGTCGTGGGTCCACTGAAGATGCACGAAACGGTTGGCCAAAGGCGCGCTCAGCTCCCAGCCGTCGGCCGCCGAGGACCGCGGGTTGGCGGCGGCCACGATCCTTACGCCGGGCGGCAGTTGCAGGGTGCCGATACGCCGTTCCAGCACCAGCCGGAGCAGCGCGGCCTGCACAGCGGGCGGCGCGGTGGACAACTCGTCGAGGAACAGCAGGCCTCGCCCGGCCCGCACGAGGCGGACGGCCCAGTCCGGCGGGGCCATCGGCACGCCCTGCTCGGCCGGGTCGTCGCCGACGATCGGCAGTCCCGAGAAGTCGGACGGCTCGTGCACGCTGGCGATCACCGTCGTCAACGGCAGATCCAGGGCCTCGGCCAGCTGCGTCAGCGCCGCGGTCTTGCCGATCCCCGGCTCACCCCACAGCAGCACGGGCAGGTCGGCGGCCACGGCCAGCGTCAGCGCCTCCAGCTGGATGTCGGGGCGGGGTTCGGTGGTGGCGTCGCGCAGCAGGGCCAACAGCTCGTCGGCTACGTCGAGTTGCGAGGTAGTGGTGTTTTCGGGCAGGACGAGCGGAGTGCAAGTGGGCATGTGTGATCACCTTTTGAGGTTCGAAGGGTGTACGAGGATGAGCTTCTGGTCAGCGATAGGTGCTGTGCCGACGGCGTGAGCGACGGTCGGACGGACGCGGCGGCCCGGGGAGGACCCGGCCGGGCCCGGGCCCGATGAGCCCCGCCCTGAACAGGCCGTACATGATCCGCCGCTGCGCCGCCGCCTCCAGCTCGTCCCGCAACGGCCCGTCGCGCAGCACCGCCTGAGGACCCAGCAGACCTTCTACGACGGCCAGCGCGCCGGCCGTGTCCCCGTGGTCCAGGCGTTCGCGCACGCCGGCGAGGCAGTCGGGGCGGCGGTGTGCCTCGTCGATCGCCTGGAGGCAGGGCAGCGGGGTACCGGTCAGCGCGGCCAGCAACTCCTCCCGCCGGATCTCGTCCGGGGCATGGTCCAGCGGCGCCAGCACGCCGTCGACCAGGCCGATCCGGTGCGGGGCACCACGGCAGTCGACAAGATGCGGATCTCCTGTCCGCCCCGAGGCCCGGTGCCCGCCGGCCGGTGAGTGCCCCGGTGCCAACGCGGCGGCGACCAGTGGATGCAGCCGGCCGGCCTCGATCGCACCGGACCGGATCAGATCGAGATCGGGCAGCACCCAGGTCGCGGCGTCGGGCAGAACGGGAAGCGAGGAGCCGCGACCGATCGAGACCGCCGCCACGGGCGCGCCAGGTGAGTCCCGGAGAGATCTGAGCGTGGTCGGGCTTTGTGGGTTGCGGTGGGGGTCCGGTGCGGGCGCACCTTGTAGGTTCCGGAGAGGTTCCAGCGTGGCTGTGCCTTGCGGGCCCCGAAGAAGTTCCAGCGCGGCCGTTCCTCCCGAGTCCCTGAACAGGTTCAGCCCGGAGACGGCTTGGGAGTTGCCGAGCAGGTCCGGCACGGGCGTGCTTGCCGAGCAGCTGAGCGGCGGGAGGGCGGATGTGCCGTCGCCACCCCCGAGTCGATCCCAAGCGGGCGGGCTTCCCGGCTCCCCGGGCAGCTCCAGGATCAGCCGGTGCCGTCGCTCCAACCGAACCGCGACCCTGCGTCCGCCCCGCCCTTCGGCTCGCAACAGAATCGCCGCCTCGGCCGACCAACGACCCACGGCACACCGGAGCCCCTGCGGCACCGACCGCGGCAACTCGGGCTCCGGGAAAGGACCGTCGGGCGGCAGATCCGCACCGCACCGGACCCGCAGCTCATCCGCTCTGCGCGCGTCCCAGAGATGCCGATGCAGATCCAGGCGGAAGCGGCCGCTGGGATGAGGGTGCGGATGCGGGCAGACCCCGAGCCCGGAGTCGGCCCCGTCCCACACCGCCAGGCTGATCCGCTGACCGGCATCCGCCCAGGCCGGCGGAGTCCGGGCGACCAGATGCACCGGGTACGGACCGTCGCGTCCCTCGGCCGTGTACCGGGTCAGGGCGACGGTGAGCCCCGGCCGCAGCAGCCCGTCGGGAGCGATCCTCGGCATGTGCCAGCGCAGCAGGTCGGGCGCCAAGTGCCGTAGATCGTCCCGGAGTTGGGCCATGAGCCCAGGCCCATGGGCACGCTTCACGGAACGCAGATCGAGATCCACGTCGACCCGTGCGGCGGCACACGCCCCCGCCCAGTCCCCGGCGAGACGCCGGGCGGTCGCGGTCTGGATCATGGAGGCCGGCACGGCGAACTCGCGCACGCGCAGCCAGAAGGAGAGGCGGGCATCCCCGTCCGCGAGGTGAGTGGCCATCAGCACTCACCTTGCGTGGACGGGACCCCCAATCTGAGAACAGAAGGAGTCGTCATCGTCGAGGATCGTAACCACAGCCGTTCCGATCTGTCAGCCGCATTTTCCGGGGCGCATGAGCCGTGTGATTGACTACGGCCGTGCTGGACGAGTCGGTCTTCCGGACCAGGGACCTCCCGGTGGCCGACCGGTTCGAGGCCTGGACCGAGCGACTGGGCCGCACCCACGCGCCCATGGAACTGGACAGTGACCGCGCGGCGGACTACCGCGGAATCCAGCGCCTGATCTGCCTCGGAGACGTCACCGTCTGGCCGGCGTCCTTCGACCACCTGGTGTTCCGCCGGACTCCGAGGCTGGTACGCCGCTCCGACCCCGAGGTCTACCATCTCTCTCTGCTCAGGAGGGGCGAGGGCGCGGCCAGTTGGGGCCGGCAGCAGCTCGCTTACCGCATCGACGACTTCCACACCAACAGCTCCTCGCGCTCGTGGGAGATCCACACCGGCGCGGACCCGGTCACCGTGATCGGACTCGAGATCCCGCGAGCCCTCGTGGCCCTGCCGGGAGGGCGGACGGACCGGATCATCGGCAGCCGCATATCGAGTCGCGAGGGCATCGGCGCGCTGCTGGCGCAGTTCCTCGTGCAGCTGGTCTCGGACACCGGTCCCTACCGGCCGTCGGACGGGCCGCGGCTCGGAACCGTCGTCGCCGACCTGGTCACGGCCGTCTTCGCGCAGGCGCTGGAGGCCGAGAGGGGGCTGCCGCCCGAGACCCGGGCCCGGACACTCACCCTGCGCATCAAGGCGTTCATACGCCGTCATCTCGCCGACCCCGAGCTGACCCCCGCCCGGATCGCCGCCGCGCACCACATCTCGCGCAGCTATCTGTACCGCCTCTTCCAGGCCGAGGGCACCACCGTCGCCTCGTACATCCGTGAGCGGCGTCTCGCGGGCGCCCACCGGGAGCTCGCCGATCCGGCACTGCGCCCCCTGCCGATCCACGCCGTCGCCGCCCGCTGGGGCTTCCCTCGCGCCGCCGAGTTCACCCGCGCCTTCCGCACCGCCTACGGCGTCCCGCCGAGCGAACTGCGGGCGCAGGCAGCGGAACGTGGACCGTCCGCCCGTTAGTGGACTGACTGCCAACCAGGTGTGGACTGTCCGCCAACGACACGGCGGCGACCCTCCGCGCATCCTTGTGATCACCGCCGCGTACGTGCGAGGGGAACACGTACGAGCGCAGCAGGGGCGGGGCCAGGACCACGGGGGAGTCCTGGCCCCGCCCTTTCGCATGCCGTGGGCTACACAGATGATTGAAATATCAAACATATCGGGATGGTCCCGTACGCCCGGATCGAGGTTCGTTCCATGCATGTCGTCATCAGTGGTTCCACTGGGCTGATCGGCAGCGCGCTGACCGCGTCGCTGCTCGCCGACGGTCACCGCGTCACCCGGCTGGTCCGCCGGGAGCCGCAGGCCCGGACCGACGGGAGCGAGGAGGCGCGCTGGGAACCACGGGCGGGCGCGGTCGACCCGGCGCTGCTCGACGGCGCGGACGCGGTGGTCGGCCTGGCCGGCGCAGGGGTCGGCGACCGGCGCTGGACGGCCTCGTACAAGCGGGAGATCCGCGAGAGCCGGGTGCGCGGCACCGGCGCCCTGGCCGCGGCGATCGGCGACTGCGAGAAGCCGCCGGCCGTCTTCGTCTCGGGCTCCGCCGTCGGCTACTACGGCGAGACCGGGCAGGCCGTGGTCGACGAGACCGCCCGGCCCGGCCAGGACTTCCTGGCCGGCGTCTGCCAGGAGTGGGAGGCCGCGGCCCGGGGCGCCCGGACGGCCGGGACACGGGTTGTCACCACCCGATTCGGGATCGTCGTCTCGCCCAAGGGCGGCGCGATGGGCCGCCTGCTGCCGCTGGCCCGCGCCGGGCTCGGCGGACGCCTGGGCAGCGGCAGCCAGTTCTGGAGCTACATCTCCCTGTCCGACACGGTCCGCGCCCTGCGCCACCTGATCGACACCGAGTCGGTCACCGGCCCGGTCAACATGACCACCCCGCACCCCGCGACCAACCGCGAGATCACCGCCGCCGTCGGCAGTGCCCTGCACCGCCCCACGATCCTGGCCGTTCCCGCCTTCGCCCTGCGTCTGGTGCTCGGCGAGTTCGCCGACGGCATCCTGATGAGCCAGCGCGTGGTGCCGAGCCGACTCCTGGACTCGGGCTTCGAGTTCGAGCACCCGACCTTCGAGGCGGCCCTGGCCTCCGCTGTCAACTGAGCTGACGGGCGCGGACGGGCGCGGCGGTCTTCGCCGAGATCTCCTCGTACGACACTCCGGGCGCCGTCTCGACCAGGAGGAGGCCGTCCGGGGTGACGTCGAGGACGCCGAGGTCGGTGATGACGCGGTGGACACAGCCCTCGCCGGTGAGGGGCAGCGTGCACTCCTTGACGATCTTCGGGGTGCCGTCCTTGGCGGTGTGGTCCATGAGGACGATGACGCGGCGGGCGCCGTGGACCAGGTCCATCGCGCCGCCCATGCCCTTGACCATCTTGCCGGGGATCATCCAGTTGGCGAGGTCACCGCGCTCGGACACCTGCATGGCGCCGAGGACGGCCGTGTCGATGTGGCCGCCGCGGATCATTCCGAAGGAGAGGGCGGAGTCGAAGAAGGAGGCGCCGGGCAGGACGGTGACGGTCTCCTTGCCGGCGTTGATCAGGTCCGGGTCGACCTCGTGCTCCTGCGGACAGGGTCCGGTGCCGAGGATGCCGTTCTCGGAGTGCAGGACGACGTGCACGCCGGGCGGGAGGTGGCCGGGGATGAGGGTGGGCAGGCCGATGCCGAGGTTGACGTAGGAGCCGTCGGTGAGTTCGGCGGCGGCGCGGGCGGCCATCTGGTCGCGGGTCCAGGGCATCAGGAACGTACCGTTCTCTTCTCGATCTGTTTGTCGGTGGCCTGGGTGGGCGTCAGCTCCACGACCCGCTGGACGAAGACGCCGGGCAGGTGGACCTCGTCGGGCCTCAACGCGCCGGGTTCCACGAGCTCTTCGACCTCGGCGACGGTGATGCGGCCGGCCAGGGCGGCGAGGGGGTTGAAGTTGGCGGCGGCGCGGCGGAAGACCAGGTTTCCGTGGCGGTCGCCGCGCCAGGCCCGTACGAGGGCGAAGTCGGTGGTGATGGCGTGTTCCAGGACGTGGGCGCGGCCGTGGAAGGTGCGGGTCTCCTTGGGCGGGGAGGCGACGGCGACCGTGCCGTCGGCCGCGTGGCGCCAGGGCAGGCCGCCCTGGGCGACCTGGGTGCCGACGCCGGCCGGGGTGTAGAAGGCGGGGATGCCCGCACCGCCGGCGCGCAGCCGTTCGGCGAGGGTGCCCTGCGGGACGAGCTCCACCTCCAGTTCGCCGGAGAGGTACTGCCGGGCGAACTCCTTGTTCTCGCCGACGTACGAGCCGGTGACCCGGGCGATGCGGCCGGCGGCCAGCAGGACGCCCAGTCCGCGCCCGTCCACCCCGCAGTTGTTGGAGACGACGGACAGACCTGTCGCCCCCTGCTCGTGCAGGGCACGGATGAGGACCTCCGGCACACCGCTGAGGCCGAAGCCGCCGACGGCCAGCGAGGCGCCGTCGGGGATGTCGGCGACCGCCTCCTCGGCGGTCGAACTGACCTTGTCCATAAGGGGATTGCCTTTCCATTGCCTTTCAGCTGCCCCTTGACGGGCAGGGCTCTCAACTCAGCGCGTCCGAGATGGACTTGACGCCGCCGTGCGCGGTGAGGCCGCCGTCGACCGGGATCTCCGCGCCGGTGATGAAGGACGCCTCGTCGGAGAGCAGGAACAGCACCAGTGGGGCGACCTCGTCGACGGAGCCGGTGCGGCCGAGCGGTGTCTCTCGGATGTTGGCCTCGCGGAAGGCCGGTGCGGCCGAAGCCGTCATCTCGGTCTCGATGAATCCGGGATGGACGGTGTTCACACGGATGCCGCGCGGGCCCAGCTCCGTGGCCGCCGCCTTCGACAGGCCGCGCAGCGCCCACTTGCTGGTCGTGTAGGCGACCGGATAGTGGCCGGTGAGGGCGGCGGTCGAGCCGACGTTCACGATTGACGAGCCCGGCGGCATCAGCGGAGCCAGGTGCTGGATGCCGAGCAGCGGACCGGTGACGTTGACCGCGTGGACCCGGGCGAGGTCCTCGGGTCGTACGTCCCCGAGGCGGGCGCGCCGGGTGATGCCCGCGTTGTTGACCAGACCGTGCACGCCGCCGTACGACTCCTGTAGTTCGGCGGCGAGTTCGGCCCACTCCTTGTCGCTGGTGACGTCGAGGCGGCGACAGTCTCCGTGTGGCTGCGCGTCGGTGGCGATGACGCGGGCGCCCGCCCGGGCCAGGGCGTCCGCCTCGGCGGCACCCTGACCCCGGGCGGCGCCCGTGACCACCACGACCCTGCCTTCGAGACCTCTCACGGCCGCTCCCGGCTGCGGCGCCGGGCGACCGGCAACGGCACCGGATCGGCGCCCGCCACCACGGTGTTGGAGACGGCACCGATGCCCTCGACGGTGAGGGTGACGGTGTCGCCGGGCCGCAGCGGGGGCGGGTCCTGGCGACCCCGTACGCCCCAGAGCTCGGCCAGGCAGCCGCCGTTGCCGCACGTCCCCGAGCCGAGGACGTCACCCGGGCGGACGACCGTGCCACGGGAGGCGTACGCGACCATCTCCTCGAAGGTCCAACTCATGTTGGACAGCAGGTCCTTGCCGACCACCTCGCCGTTGACCTCGGCGGTCAGCGCGAGGCGCAGGAAGCCGCCGGCGTCGCGGTACGGCTCCAACTCGTCGGCGGTGACCAGGTACGGGCCCAATGTGGCCGCCGTGTCCTTGCCCTTGCAGGGGCCGAGACGGACCTGCATCTCACGGGACTGGAGGTCGCGTGCGGACCAGTCGTTGAAGATCGTGTAGCCGAGGATGTGTTCGCGGGCCTGCTCCGGCGTGAGGTCGCGGCCCTCACGGCCGATGACGGCCGCGACCTCCAGCTCGAAGTCGAGCACGTGCGAAGCGGGTGGCACGGGGACGGTGTCGTACGGGCCGACGATCGCGTACGGGTTGGTGAAGTAGAAGGTCGGCGCGTCGTACCAGGCCTCCGGCACCCCGCCCGCGCCGTCCACCGACCGTCGTACGCCCTCGACGTGTTCCTCGAAGGTAACGAAGTCCCGCACGGTGGGCGGCTGCAGGGGTGGCAGGAGGCGGACGTCGGCCAACGGGACGGCGGCGCCGACCGGTCGGGCCGTCGGCGCGTCGAGCGGTGACGTGCCCTCCGGCAGGGGACGGACGACATCGCCTTCGACGATTCCGCACCGACGGTGGCCTTCGTGGACGTAGCTGGCTATGCGCATGGACGCCTCACACCGGCGGGGCGACGAACACGCCGCGGTCGATGTCGTTGAAGGACTCCTTGGCGACCATCTCGTTCATGGGGTTGGCGGTGCCCCACTGGTCGGTGATCTCGGGCTGCGAGAAGTCGTAGACGTGCGGGTGCCAGGTGTCCTCGTCCAGAAGCTCCAACTCCGTCGTGTACTCGACGGTGTTGCCGTGCGGGTCGAAGAAGTAGGAGAAGGTGTTGTCGCCCGCCATGTGCCGGCCGGGACCCCAGATCTTGCGGACGCCGGACCTCAGCAGACGGCCCGTGCCGCGCATGTACTCGTCGATGCCGCGCAGTTCGAAGGAGATGTGGTGCAGCGCGGTGTGCGGGCCCTTGGCGATGGCCATGGAGTGGTGCTGGTTGCTGATCCGCATGAAGTGCATGACCTCGCCCATGTGCGGCGAGTGCAGGGTGTCGGAGAGCCGGAAGCCGAGGTGGCGCTCGTACCACTCGCGGGTCTTGTCGAGGTCCGGGGAGTTGAGGACGACGTGCGACAGCTTGACCGGGATCGACTCCTTCTCCTCGATCTTGCGGTGCTGCCGGGCCTCGACGTCGGCCGAGACCTCGATGGTGCGTCCGTCGACGTCGAAGAAACGGAAGCCGTAGCCGCCGCCGGGGGTGTCGACCTTGCCCGGCTGGGAGATCAACTGCACGCCTCCGGCGAGGAGTTGCTCGGCGAGCGTGTCGACGTCGGCAGCTGAGGCCGCGCCGTAGGAGACGAGGTCGAGGCGCTTGTCGTCGGCCTTCCGCAACCGGACGACGTACTGCTCGGGGCTGCCCTCGGCCGCCAGGAAGGAGATCCCGGAGTCCTCCGCGACCTTGGTCAGACCCCAGACGCCCGAGTAGAAGTCGAGCTGCTTGTCGTAGTCGGGCACGGCGAGGTCGACATGGCGCAGATGGGTGAGCAGGCGGTCGCTCATGGTGTCAGTCCTTCCGGAGGAGCGCGGCGGCGTTGCCGCCTCGTACGGCGTGGAGGTCGGGCTCGGAGAGGCGCGCGGCACGCAGCGCGCCCACGGGGTCCTCGGTGCCCATGTCGAAGGGGAAGTCGGAGCCGAGCAGCACCCGGTCGGCACCCGCGACGCGGATCAACTCCCGCAGGACGTGCGGGTCGTGGACCAGGGAGTCGAAGTACAGGCGCTTGAGGTAACTGCTGGGCGGATGGGCGCAGCCGGCACCCGCGTCGGAGCGGGCGGACCAGGCGTGGTCGGAGCGGCCGATGTGGGTCGGCAGATAGCCGCCGCCGTGCGCCGCGATCACCTTCAGTCCGGGGTGGCGGTCCAGCACACCGGAGAAGATGAGATGCGACAGCGCGACCGCGTTCTCCGTCGGCTGCCCGACGGTGTTGGACAGGTACCACCGGTCGAGGCGCTCGTCGAGCGTGCAGCCGAAGGGGTGCAGGAAGAGGATCGCGCCCGTCTCCTCGGCCCGCGTCCAGAACGGCTCGTACGCCGGGTCCGACAACTCGCGGCCCGGCGCGTGCGAGGAGATCTCGACGCCCAACAGGCCCAGACCCATGGCGTGTTCGAGTGCGCGCACCGCCAACTCCGGGTGCTGCAGAGGCGCCAGACCCAGGCCGGACAGCCGGTCACGAGCCTGGGCGCAGTGCGCGGCGGTCGCCTCGTTGGCGAGCAGGTACAGCTTCTCGGCCGTCTCCTCGTCCGCCCAGTAGTGGTAGTGCGAGGGGGACGGGCTGACGAGCTGGACGTCCACGCCCTGCGCGTCCATCGCGGCGAGGCGCACGGCCACGTCCGTCAGCTTCGGGATGCGCTCGCGCACCATGGGACCGTTGACGGCGAGCGCGGCCGGCCCGTTGCGGCGGGCGTCCAGCGCCCTGGCCTCGGCGAGACCCGGCAGGTCGGCCACCAGGGCCTCGACCTCGGGAAGCAGGACGTGCGCGTGCACGTCGATCGTCGGCGCCGTCACGGCAGCTCCTTGAGGAAGTTCATCGTGCTGCCGATCAGCCCGGGCACATCGGCGTCGCGCACACCGTCCAGCTGCCACTGGCCCAGCTGGACGGACGCCTCGACGACGGTCCGCACCCGCGGCATGCGGCGCTCGTAGTACGCCTGGAAGAGCTCCTCGTCCCAGTCCCGGCCGCCGGTCAGCAGCTCCGCCAGTACCGAGGCGTCCTCCATGGACATCGCCGCGCCCTGCGCGAGGGTCGGCGGGCAGCAGTGGGCCGCGTCGCCGACGAGGACGACCCTGCCGCGGTGCCAGGAGCCCTCGACCAACAGCCGGTCGAACCAGGTGTAGTTGACCTTCGCCGGGTCGGTGATGTGTTTGACGATCTCCGTCCAGGCCCCGCCGTACCCCTCGGCCAGCCCGCGCATCTCGTCGGCGTACGACTCGGGAGGGATCGTCGCCCGGTCGCGGCACCGCTCGACGACGTACGCGTAGATGGTGTTCTCGCTGGTCGGACAGTAGCCCGCGATGAAGGCGGGCCCGCCGTAGGCAAGGTCGGTGCGGGTGACGTCCTGCGGGCGCGGGGCGGGCGTGCGCCAGATCGCCATGCCGGTGGGCTCGGGCTTCTCGGTGATGCCGATCGCGGCACGGGTGGCCGAGTTGAGTCCGTCGGCGGCGATGACGAGGTCGTAGCGGCCGCTCGTGCCGTCGCTGAAGCGCACCGAGACGCCGTCGGCATCCTGCTCCAGGGTCTCGGCGGTCGTGCCCAGGCGCACACCGGCGCCGGACGAGCGGACCGCGTCGATGAGGATCTGCTGGAGGCGGGGGCGCTGCATGCCGAGCGTGGCGGGCAGGTCCTCGCCGCCCGTCTTGATGTCCTCGCCGACGAACAGGACCGTGCCGTCGGGGGCGGTGACACCGACCGAGGCGAAGGGGTAGCCGGAGGCCGCCACCTGCTCCCACACACCGAGTTCGCGCAGGACGCGCAGGGCGTTGCCCTGGAGGGTGATGCCGGAGCCGGTGGTGGCGTTCCAGTCGGGCCTGGCCTCGATCAGGTCGACGTCGATACCGGCGCGGCGCAGCAGGACCGTCACGGCGCAGCCGGAGGCACCGCCGCCTATGACGAGGACGCTACGGGTCTGGGTCATGGGGAACTCCCTTGTTCCGCCGGTTATTTGACGGCGATGGGGTTGACCGGGGAGCCGACGGCTCCGGTGATGGGCAGGGGGGCGGCGGTGAGCCAGAACTCGTAGACGCCGTCGGCCGCGCAGTCGGCGGCGAGCGCGTCGGGGTCCCACATTTCGCCGATGAGCAGGCCGATGTGGGGGATGGCGATCTGGTGCAGGGGCTGGAAGGCGTGTGCGAACTCGTTGGGCCGTACCTCGAAGCCCCAGGTGTCGGTGGCGATCGCGGCGATCTCGGTGCGGTGCAGCCAGTCGGCGGTAGTGAAGGACAGGCCGGGCGAGTCACCGCCGGCGTACTCGCCCCAGCCCTCGCGGCGAGCCCGGGTCAGCCGTCCGGTGCGCACGACGACGATGTCGCCGCGGCCGACCCTCACCCGGTGGGCCTCGGCGGTGGCGGTGAGGTGCTCCTCGGTGATGGCGAACCCGTCGGGGAGTTCGCCGTCGGTGCCGATGACGTGGCCGACGTCGAGCAGGACGGCGCGTCCGGCGACGTGCGGTGCCATGTGCTCGATGCCGGTGACGAGGTCGCCGTCGGAGGTGACGACCTGCTCGGCGGGCCGTCCGTTCCAGGCGTGGCCGTGGTCGAAGATGTGGCCGAGTCCGTCCCACTGGGTCGAGCACTGCAACGGCATCGCGATCACGTCGTCGGCGCCGCCGATGCCGTGTGGGAAGCCCTGGTTGCCCAGGGCCGCGTCGGTGCCGGTGTCGAGCATCGTGTGCACGGGGTTGGTGCGCCGGCGCCAGCCCTTTTGCGGGCCGTTCATGTCGAAGCGCTGGGAGAGGGAGAAGCTCTCGCCGCGGCGTACCAGTGCGGCGCCTTCGCGGCGTTTGGCCTGGTCGAGGAAGTTGAGGGTGCCGAGCACGTCGTCTTCGCCCCAGCGTCCCCAGTTGGAGCAGGTCTTGGCGGCCTGGGCGATGGCGCCCTCGGGGTCGTGGCGGTCCAGGCTCATGCCGGCACCTCTGCGATACAGCGGGTGCGCTGTGCGCCGAGTCCGGTGATGGAGCCGTCCATGACGTCGCCGTCGCGCAGCAGCCGGCCCCAGTGGATGCCGTTGCCGGCCGGTGAGCCGGTCAGTACCAGGTCGCCGGGCAGGAGCCGGGCGGTCTGGGAGATGTAGGAGACCAGGCGGGCGATGCCGAAGAGCATGTCCTTGGTGGACTCGTCCTGCATGGTCTGGCCGTTGAGTTTCAGCGTGACGCGGAGATCGCCCGGGTCGGCGAGGGAGGAGGCGGGCACGAGCCACGGGCCCAGCGGGGTGAAGCCGGGGGCGTTCTTGCTGCGCAGCCAGTCGGTGCCGATGGCCTTCATGTCCCGGCGGAACACGGTGGCGCGGTCGGTGAGGTCGTTGGCGATGGTGTAGCCGGCGACGTGGTCCAGGGCCTGGTCGACGGAGACCTGGTAGGTGGGCCGGGAGATGACGGCCGCCAGTTCCAGTTCCCAGTCGGGCTGCTGGGCCCAGGAAGGGAGGGTGACGTCGTCGTAGGGTCCGGTGATGGTGCTGGGCAGGCCGATGAAGACGTAGGGCAGGTCCTCGGCGGCCCGTCGGTCCATGACCGCGGCGATCTCGGCTCGTGCTTCCTCGACCGTGCGTGGGTCGTCGGGGGAGCGGTGGGCGACCTCCAGGTCGATCACGTGCTGGCGGTAGTTGGCGCCGGACTGGAAGATCTGACGCGGCTCGACGGGGGCATGGACGTGCAGGGCGTCGAGCGGCTGCCGGTCCGCCTCCTCGTCCGCCGCCAGCTCGTGCAGGCAGGGGAGCAGCTCGGTCCAGCGTTCGAGGACCGCGCGGCTCGTCAGGGTGGGATCGCCGAGAGCCGTCCGAAGGTCCAGGACCTGCCCCGCGGGGACCACGAGACCGGGGAAAGACGCCTGGCCAGGGGCGGAGAAGGTACCGAGAGCGAACGGTCCGGAGAAAGCTGCGGGTTTCACGGGCGTGTCCTCCTGATTGCGATGTGACTAATCTGGCCCCACCTCCCGCAATCTGGGAAATCGATTCTGTGGATGCGGATCATCCAGCATGTTTATGAGGAGCGTGCCGTGAACCTCGCCAGCCTCGACCTCAACCTCGTCGTCGCCCTGCGCGCCCTGCTGGAGGAGCGCAACGTCACCCGCGCCGGCCGCCGCATCGGCCTCAGCCAGCCCGCGATGAGCGCCGCCCTGGCCCGGCTGCGCCGCCACTTCGACGACGACCTGCTCTCCCGCGTCGGCGGACACTACGAGCTCACCGCCCTCGGCCAGGTCCTTCTCGACCGTACCTCCGCCGCCTGCGACCTGCTGGAACGCCTCTTCACCAGCCAGGCCGACTTCGATCCGGCCCGCGAGGAGCGGGAGTTCACGATCGTCTCCTCCGACTACGCGGTGGCCGTCTTCGGCGCCGAACTCGCCCGCACCGTCCACCGCGAGGCCCCCGGCATCCGGCTGCGCTTCACCCAGACCCCGCCCGGCATCGTCGAGGGCGTCGGCACCCTGCTCAGCACCACCGACGGCCTGCTCATCCCGCACGGCATCATCAGCGACTTCCCCGCCACCGAGCTCTACCGCGACCGCTGGGTCTTCGTCGTCGCCGAGGACCACCCCGAGATCGGCGACCGGCTCACCCGGGACGACCTGGCGCGGCTGCCGTGGGTGACGTACCAGCGCATCTACGACGCCCCGGCGGTCCGCCAGCTCGGCATGCTCGGCATCGAACCGAAGGTCGAGGTCTCCGCCGACAACTTCACGCTGCTGCCGTTCCTGGTCGCGGGCACGCGCCGGATCGCCCTGGTCCAGGAGCGCCTCGCCCGGCTGCTGGGCGCCGTCGCCCCCGTACGGATCATGGAGGCGCCTTACGAGGCCGTGCCGCTCCAGGAGGCCCTGTGGTGGCATCCCGTGCACACGCACGACGCCGCGCACATCTGGCTGCGCGAGACGGCGGCACGGGTCGGGGCCATGGTGGGCGGGCAGGTCGTCCACGGGGTGGATGAGGACGATCCGGGAGTTCGATCGCCGGGGGACTAGGCGCGGGGCGCGACGTTGCCCATGGTCGGGGCGGTTCCTGACGCCCGCCGCTCGTGCCGGGCGCAGTCCCCTCGGGTGCACCGGCGCTCCCCGGCGTGGCGCGGTCACGGCCGCGGTACGGCTCGGTATCCGCTGCCACCGTTCGTGGAGCCCCGTATGCCCGGATCCCTCGCCCACCGGCTGTGGCTCGGCCGCGCCCGCTCGACCGCTGTGGATCCGTCGCAGGAGGACGTGTGCGTATCCGTCCTGGGAGGACCTCAGGCCCGTAGCCCACCGTCGACCTGCAGCACCGCCCCGGTGACGAACGACGCCCGGTCGCTCAGCAGCCATGCCGCCGCCTCCGCGATCTCCGCCGGGTCGGCGGCGCGGCGCAGCGGGGTCTGGGTGGCCGACTGGGCGATGATCCCGGGGGATTTGGCGTCCCACTCCCGCATCATCTCGGTCAGGGTGGTCCCGGGCGTGATCGCGTTGACGCGGATGTTCTCCGGGCCGTACGTCACCGCGGCCGACCCGGTGAGGCTGTTGAGCGCGCGCTTCGCCGCGCCGTACGCCGGCAGGTGGGGATTGGCCATCAGGCTGCCGACGCTGGAGTTGTTGACGATCGCCCCACGCCCGGCGGTGGCGCGGATGGCGGCGATCTCGGCGTTCATCGCCAGCCACGGCCCCTTGAGGTTCACGGCGAGGATGCGGTCGAACTCGGTCTCCGGCATCTTGTCCATCGGCCCCGGCTCCTGTCCTGTCGCCCCGTTGTTGAAGGCCACGTCGAGCCGGCCGTACAGCTCCACGGTCCGGTCGACCGCGGCTCGGACGCTCGCCGCGTCGGCCAGGTCGCACAGCACGTACTCCGCGGTGCCCCCGGCCGCCCGGATCTCCTCCGTCACCGTCTTGAGCTGGGCCTCCGTACGGGCCGCGAGCACCACTCGCGCCCCTTCACGGGCGAACAGCCGCGCCGCGGCGGCGCCGATACCGCGACCGGCACCGGTGACGAAGGCGACCTTGCCGGAGAGGAGACCAAGAGAGGTGGGGGTGTTCTGTGTGTTGTCCATGCCGTCGAGCCTGGGGCGGCCCGCACTCCGCATCCAGGCATCGCCGGTACCTGGCTACGCCCCTCCGCGCCCGCGCACACTGGACCCGTGGACCGACAAGAGCTGGCCGACTTCCTGCGCAGCCGACGTGAGCGCATCACCCCCGCCGACGTGGGGCTTCCCTCCGGACCGCGGCGCCGGACCCCGGGGCTGCGGCGCGAGGAGGTGGCGCAGCTGGCGTACATGTCGACGGAGTACTACGCCCGCCTGGAACAGGCCCGTGCCCCCCGTCCCTCCCGCGAGGTGCTCGCCCAACTCGCTCGCGCCCTGCGCCTGTCGGACGCCGAACGCGGCCATCTGCACGACCTCGCCGGCACCCCGCAGGGACCCCCGGCCGGACCCTCGCGTGAGGTGCGGCAGAGCCTTGTCGACCTGCTGCACCGGCTGCCGCAGGCCGCCGCGATCGTGCTCTCGGCCGGCTATGAGGTTCTCGCCTGGAACGACCTGGCCGCCGCCCTCATGGAGGACTTCTCAGCCCTGCCCCGCCGCGACCGCAACCTCGCCCGCCGGGCCTTCCTCGGACCGCGCCCGCAGGGCAGGCGGCTCTACGGCGTCTCGGACGCGGACGAGTTCGCCCGTTCCTGTGCCCAGCACCTGCGGGCCACCGCCGCCCGCTACCCCGACGACCGCGAGGTGACCACGCTCATCGACGAACTCCTTGCCGGCAGCGAGGAGTTCACCCGCCTCTGGGCCGCCCACGAGGTCGCTGCCGCGCCCACGCTCTGCAAGACCTTCGACCATCCCCTCGTCGGCCCCGTCACCGTGAACTGCGACGTCCTGGACATCACCGACCGGGACCAGCGGGTCGTCCTCTACACCGCGGACCCGGGCACCCCGTCGGCGGAAGCGCTGCGGCTGCTGGCGGTGATCGGGACACAGAGGATGGACGTACCGTCGTAGAAGAGCAGCCGTGGGAAGGCCGCGGGAAAGGGCTGCCGTAGAAACAGCGAAGGCAAGGGAGGTTGCCCTCTCCTTGCCACTACTAACCTATAGCACGCCAGGGGGCTTGCGGCAAGGCCCCCTCGGTGCCGCAGAATCTCCGGCCTGGGCCGGGAACTGCGGAAATGGGGGCGCCGGAATGCGTGTGCTGTTGATGAGCTACGGATCGCGCGGGGACGTCGAGCCGCCGGCGGCGCTCGCGGTGGCGCTGCGGGAGCTCGGCGTCGAGGCGCGGCTGTGCGCACCGCCGGACGAGGAGTACGCCGAGCTGCTGGGCGGTGTCGGCATCGAGCATGTGCCGTTCGGGCCGTCGGTGCGGGCGCTGGTGACCGGGGCGGCGCCCGCGGACGCGTTCCAGCTGGCGCCGGCGCTGGTGGCCGCGCACTTCGACACGGTCCTCCCGGCGGCCGAGGGATGCGACGCGCTGGTGGCGACCGGTCTGATGCCGGCCGGGGCACGGTCGGTGACCGAGAAACTGGGCATCCACTATGTGATCGCCTGCTTCCATACCCTGGGACTGCCGTCGCCGTACCACGGTCCGTCGGCGCGGCCGGGCAAGCCGTCCCCGCCGGGCGTGACCGACAAGAAGGCGCTGTGGGACCTGGACGCCGAGCGCGTGAACGCGCTGTACGGTGAGGCGCTCAACACCCACCGGGCGGCGATCGGCCTGCCCCCGGTGGACAATGTCCGCGACCATGTCCTGGGCAGCCGGGTGTGGCTGGCCGCCGATCCGGTCCTGGGGCCGTGGAAGGACACGACGTTTCTCGAACTCGTGCAGACCGGGGCGTGGATGCTGCCGGACGAGCGCCCGCTGCCGGATGCGCTGTCGGCGTTCCTGGAGGCCGGGGAGCCCCCGGTGTACGTGGGCTTCGGCAGCATGGCCATGCGCGGTGCGCCGGACCTCGCCCGGGTGGCCGTCGAGGCGGTGCGGGCGCAGGGCCGCAGGGTGCTCGTCGGGCGGGGCTGGGCCGAGCTGGGCCCGATCGACGACGGGGACGACTGCTTCGCCGTCGGCGAGGTCAACCACCAGGCGCTGTTCGGCCGGGTGGCCGCCGTCGTGCACCACGGCGGCGCGGGTACGACGACGACCGCCACGCGGGCCGGCGTGCCCCAGGTGGTCGTACCCCAGATCGCGGACCAGCCGAATTGGGCCGCCCGGGTGGCCGAGCTGGGCATCGGTGCCGCCCACGACGGTCCGACCCCGACCGTGCAGTCCCTGTCGACCGCCCTCGGAACGGCCCTGACCCCCGAGATCCACGACCGGGCGAGGACCGTGGCCGGGACCATCCGCCCCGACGGGGCCGCGGTGGCCGCGAAGCTCCTCGTCGAGGAGATCAGCGGGGACCGCCGGCCCGTGTCCGCGTGAACCCCAGGGCCCCTGAACACGAGAGCGCACGAGGCTCGGCACGTCTCGCCGCTCGACACGGTCGTGCGCGACCTCATATCGGAGCTGATGCAGTGAACCCCCTGACCACCAGTGCGTTCGACCTTTCCGACCGTCTGTCCGCCAAGGCCGACCCGGCGCTGATCGCCGGCGACGAACAGCACTTCGCGGCCATCGCGGAGTGCCTGGAGCAGACGATCGCCGAACTCACCGACCGCCTCGACGCCGAGCGCCGGGCGCCCGGCGGCGAGGGTCGGCAGGCGATGGACCGGGACACGGAGATCCACCGGCTGACCTCCCGCCTGCGCACTCTGCGCCGCTTCGGCCTGGACCTGTGCCTCGGGCGCATGGTCGGCGCGGACGACGGCGAGCCCGTGTACGTGGGGCGGCTCGGCCTCACCGACAGCACCGGGCGCCGGCTGCTGGTCGACTGGCGCTCGCCCGCCGCCGAGCCGTTCTTCGGCGCCACCCACGCCAACCCGATGGGGCTGGCGAGCCGCCGCAGGTACCGCTGGACCCGAGGCCGGATCGGCGACTACTGGGACGAGGTGTTCGCCCCGGACGCCTTCGCCGGGCACGCCGCGCTCGACGACCAGTCCGCCTTCATCGCCAGCCTCGGCACCAACCGGTCGGCGCGGATGCGGGACGTCCTCGGCACCATCCAGGCCGACCAGGACGCCATCATCCGCGCAGGGTCGCGCGGCGCCCTCGTGGTCGACGGCGGTCCGGGCACCGGCAAGACCGTCGTCGCCCTGCACCGCTCCGCCTACCTGCTCTACTCCGACCCGCGTCTCGGCCACCGTCGCGGGGGTGTGCTGTTCGTCGGCCCGCACCGGCCCTATCTGGCCTATGTCTCCGACGTGCTGCCCAGCCTCGGCGAGGAGGGCGTGCAGACCTGCACCCTGCGGGACCTCGTCGCGGAGGGTGCCGAGGCGGCGGTCGAGGCCGACCCCGAGGTGGTCCGGCTGAAGTCGTCGGCGGACCTGGTGCGGGCGATCGAGAAGGCCGTCAGGTTCTACGAGGAGCCGCCCACCGAGGAGTTGACGGTCACCACCCACTGGACCGACGTACCGCTGACCGCCGACGACTGGGCCACGGCCTTCGACGCGGCGGAACCCGGCGCCCCGCACAACGAGGCACGCCACCAGGTCTGGGAGGAACTGCTCACCATCCTGGAGGACAAGCACGACGGCGAGGACGTCTCGCCGCAGCTGCTGCGCAGGTCGCTGCTGCGCAACCGGGAGCTGGTCACGGCCTTCGACCGCGCGTGGCCGCTGCTCGAGGCGGCCGATGTGGTCGGAGACCTGTGGTCGGTCCCCGCCTATCTGCGGATGTGTGCTCCCTGGCTGACCCCGGACGAGGTGCGCAGGCTCCAGCGCAAGGAGGCTCCGCAGGCCTGGACCGTGTCCGATCTGCCGATCCTGGACGCGGCACGGCAGCGGCTCGGCGACCCGGAGGCGGCGCGGCGCAGGCGCCGGAACGAGGCCGTGCTCGCCGCCCAGCGCGAGCGCATGGCGCAGGTCGTCGACAACCTGATCGAGGCCGTGTCCACCTCCGGAGCCGACGGTGACGACGGAATCGGCCTGGTGAAGATGTTGCGCGGCGAGGACGCCAAGGTCAGCCTGGTCGACGAGGGCGAACTACCCGTCCCCGAGCCGGACCTGCTCGCGGGCCCGTTCGCGCACGTCGTCGTCGACGAGGCCCAGGAACTGACCGACGCCGAGTGGCAGATGCTGCTGGTGCGCTGCCCGTCCCGGAGCTTCACCGTCGTCGGGGACCGGGCCCAGGCCAGGCACGGCTTCACCGAGTCCTGGGAGGAGCGCCTGGAGCGGATCGGGCTCGACCGGATCACCCTGGCCTCCCTCACCGTCAACTACCGCACTCCGGAAGAGGTCATGGCGGAGGCCGAGCCGGTCATCCGCGCCGCCCTCCCCGACGCCAACGTGCCGACCTCCATCCGCAGCTCCGGCATCCCCGTCGTCCACGGCTCCACGTCCGACCGGGACACGATCCTCGACACCTGGCTCACCACCCACACGGACGGCATCGCCTGCGTCATCGGCGACCCCACCTTCCGCCCGACGTCCCGCGTCCGCTCCCTCACCCCGGAGCTGTCGAAGGGCCTCGAATTCGACCTCGTCGTCCTCGTCGACCCGGACACGTTCGGCGACGGCATCGAGGGAGCGGTCGACCACTATGTGGCGATGACCCGGGCCACCCAGCGACTGGCGGTCCTCACCAGCCCCTGACCGCGGAAATTCCCTGGCCACGCCCGTCCTCGCCGCCTAGCCTGACCGCTCGTGAACGACAACGAACGGGACAGCGCGGCGGCGACGGGCGGTCGGGTGCCCTGCCGACGGGGAAGGGACATCGCCTTCGCCCCACTGGAGGTCGACGACGCCGAGCACCTGCACCGCTGGCGTTCGGACCCGGTCGCCGCGCACGAGATCGGCGTCTGGCCCCGCGCCCTGTCCTGGCTCCGTGAGCGAGTCGAGCGCGACATCGACGACTCGGACCGCGACGACTTCCTCGTCCTGCTGCCCGACGGCACACCGATCGGCTACACCGCCCTCGTCGACCAGGACCTGGCCGACGGCACCGCGGAGGCCGTCCTGCTGCTGGCCCCGGAGCACCGCGGCGCGGGCCACGGCACCAACGCCCTCAACACCCTCGCCGACCTGGCCTTCGGTGAACTGCCCCTGCACCGCCTCCAGGCCGTCACCCACACCGAGAACACCGCGGCCCTGGCGGTCCTGACCAAGTCCGGCTTCGTACAGGAGGGGATACGCCGCTCGGCGTGCCTGCACCGGGGCCGCCGCCAAGACGTCGCGGTGCTGTCGTTGCTCCGCCCCGAATGGGAGGCGCTGGAGCGTCCGAGATCCTGGGATCTGTGAGCTGCTCGGCACCAACACCGCGACCGCCGACCTGTGGCCGCCCGACGCCCGCCCGGCCACCGAGGAGACCCACGACGCCGAGCCCGTCGCGGGTCCCGGTGATCCGGCCCGCACCGTCCGGAGGACGTGGCCGGCCAGGAGCGGGCCGCCCATGCCATGTGCCGCGCGGACGGGCCATGTACAAGCCCTCCGCGCGGCTGTCCCGCTCTCGCGGCGTCAGCTCGTCCCGCGTACCGCGTCCCGGATCAGGTCGGCGACCTCCTTGGGCCGGGAGACGGCGACGGCGTGCGAGGCACCCTCGAGTTCGAGCGTCGTCGACCCCGCCCGCTTCGCGCCGAAGCGCTCCACTTCCGGGTTGATCGCCTCGTCCGCCCCGGCCACCAGCGCCCAGGACGGCTTGGTCTGCCATGCGGCGACCGACGCCGTCTCCGTGAACGCCGAGGTGGACAGCGGGCGTTGGGACAGGGCCAGGACCTTGGTGACCGGTGCGGGCACATCGGCGGCGAAGATGTCCGGGAACGCCTCGGACTGGATGGTGACCTCCACCCCGGGGTCGCCACCGGCCACGGGGTACGTCCACTCCTTGAGGTTGCTCACCAGCGGCGAGAGCGGGAAACGCCCCTGCAACTCGCCGAGGCTCTCGCCTTCTTCGGGGATGTACGCCGCGATGTAGACGAGCCCGACGACGTTCTCCGTGGCACCGGCGACGGTGATGACCGCGCCGCCGTAGGAGTGGCCGACCAGCACGACCGGGCCGTCGATCTGGGCGGCCAGCGAGGCGATGTAGGCGGCGTCGGAGGCGAGGCCGCGCAGCGGGTTGGGCGGTGCGATCACGGGGATGCCGTGGTTGCGCAGCTCCGCGACGACGCCCGCCCAGCTACCTGCGTCCGCGAAGGCGCCGTGCACGAGCAGGGCAGTGGGAGTGGTGCTCATCCGGGGTTCTCCTCGTCGGTGTCTCAGTGGCCGTGCAGTGCGGTGCGCAGGGTGTCGACGGCCTGGGTGATCGCGGCCTCGGCGGCATGTGTCTCGCGCAGGGCGTTGAGCATCACGAAGTCGTGGATGACGGCCTGGTAGCGGACGGCGGTGACGGGGACGCCTGCCTCGCGCAGCTTGTTGGCGTAGGCCTCGCCCTCGTCGCGCAGCACGTCCGCCTCACCCGTGATGATCAGGGCCGGGGGCAGGCCGGCGAGCTGCTCCGTGGTGGCGCGCAGCGGGGACGCGGTGATCTGGGCGCGTTCGGCCTCGTCGGTCGTGTACTGGTCCCAGAACCACTGCATGCCGTCCCGGCGCAGGAAGTAACCGGTGGCGAACTGGTGGTAGGACGCCGTGTCGAAGCTGGCGTCGGTCACCGGGTAGAACAGCACCTGCTGGACCAGCGGGACATCGCCGCGCTCCTTGGCCATCAGGGTCAGGGCAGCGGTCATGTTGCCGCCCACCGAGTCGCCGGCCACCGCGATGCGGCCGGCGTCCAGGCCCTTGGACGCGCCCTGCTCGACGACCCACCGGGCGACGGCGTAGTTCTGCTCGATGGCGACCGGGTAGCGGACCTCGGGGGAGAGGTCGTACTCGGGGAAGACCACGGCCGCGTTCGCACCGACGGCCAGCTCGCGCACCAGGCGGTCGTGGGTGTGGGCGTTGCCGAACACCCAGCCGGCGCCGTGGATGTAGAGGAGCACCGGGAGGGTGCCGGTGGTACCGGCCGGCTTGACGATGCGCGCACGGACGCTGCCCGTGGGGCCGCCCTGCACGGTGATCCACTCCTCGTCGATCGCGGGCTTCTCGATCTCGCCGGACTGCACCTCGTCGACCGCCTTGCGGCCCTCGGCGGGCGGCAGGTCGAAGAGGTACGGCGGGTTGGCGGTGGCCTCGGCGAAGGCCTGGGCGGCGGCTTCGAGTACCGGCTTCACCGGCTCCGGGGTCTCGGACATGCGGTCCTCCTGGGATGTCGCGCGCGATGCGCGGATGCTTCGACCGGCACGCTAGAGCCGTACCGCCGGGGCGAGTTGCCCGCAAGCGCACGACCACTGATCCCTCCGTGCACGGCGACCGCCGTCCTACGAGCCGGGAGAGGAGGTCACGGTGTCGCGCCACTCGCTGGGCGACATGCCGTAGGCGGCCCGGAACACACGGCTGAAGTGCGGGGCGCTGGGAAAACCCCAGCGGCCGGCGACCGCGGCGATGGTCCCGCCGCCGCGGACACGGTGCGTCAGGTCGCGCCGGCACTCCTCGAGGCGGCGGCGCTGGATCCACCGGCCGACCGTGGTGCCCTCGTCCTGGAAGAGCTTGTGCAGATAGCGCACCGAGATGTGATGGGCCGTCGCGATCGTCTCGGGGGAGAGGCCCGGGTCGGCGAGATGCCGGTCGATGTGGCGCAGGATGGGGGCGAGCAGCGGCGATCCCGTGCCCCGCGGGTCCGTGCCTTTCGGGTCCGTGCTGTGCGGGTGGGTACCACCGCCCTCGCCCGACCGCTCGGTCACCAGGGCGGCCAGCAGGTTCACGGTGTGCCGGGTGAGCATCTCGCCGATCGCGGGCGGGGAGGACACGACCGTGTCGGCCAGCTCGGACAGAAAGGGCGACAGGAGACCGCCCAGCCGGGAGGACCGGCCGACCGGCGCCGCCAGCACCCGCCGTACGACATGGTCCTCCAGCCCCAGCGCCTCGTGTGCCAGGAGGAAGACCTTGAGCCGGGCCCGCACGGGCAGGTCCAGCGACGGCGGCCGGTCGGCGTCGTAGAAGCAGATGTCCCCGGGGGTGAGCCGAATGTCCTCGGCCCGCTCCACGGCGGGTGTGCCGCCCCGCACACCGACGAAGAGGTACTCGCCGTCGGCCCGGGCGGAGAGTCGGAAGGTCTGCGGCCGGGCCGGCCGTTTGCCGGGCAACCGCGCCGGAGCCGTTTCGGTGACGACGACATCCAGGCACATGCACACCCTCCGAACTGGATCGAACAGAACCGCTCACGTCTCGGAGAGTAGGTGGGGAAGTGTGCAAGAAAAGTGACAGTGAAGTGAGGGTGGGGCTCTGACCTGCTGCTATGTCGCCGGGAGTGCCGTGGTGAACGCCCGCAGCAGGTGGTGCGCGGTGTAGTGCCCTGGCGCGGTCTCGGTGATCAGGTGGGCGTCGGCGAGTTCGTCGAGGAGTGGACGGGCTCTGCGGACGGGCAGTCCGGCGAGCGCTGCTCCCACCTCGGCCGTGAGGGTGGGGCCGTCGTGCAGGGGCAGCAGGGACAGAAGCCGGGCGCACTCGGCCGACAGGCGCCGGTACGAGCAGGCGAACGCGATGCGTACGTCGACCAGGGCGTCCAAGGTGCCCCGGGACCGGCGCAGTTCGGCGGCGAAGGCGGTGAGCGGGCGGTCGGGGCGCGCTGCGATCCGGGCGGCCACCTCCGCCAGGGCCAGCGGCAGCCGACCGCAGTGCGCGACGATCTCGTCCAGGGCGGCCGATTCCGCCCGGTCCACGCGCCGCGCCAGCAGGGCGGACGCGTCCTCGGCGGACGGCAGGTCCAGACGCAGCGGGCGGACACCCGCGGTGACCAGGCCGGACAGACCGCGCCGACTGGTGACCAGGGTCAGACAGCCGGGCGAGGCGGGCAGCAACGGCCGTACCTGCTCGGTGTCGAGGGCGTCGTCGAGCAGCACGAGCATCCGCCGCCCCGACAGCACGCTGCGGTACAGGCCCACGAGGGCGTCGGTGCCACTCGGCAGGCGCCGCTCGGGCACGCCCAGCGCGGTGAGCATGCTGCGCAGAGCCGCCTCGGGGTTCAGTGGCTCGGCGAGCGGGGTGAACCCGTGCAGTTCCACGTGGAGTTGACCGTCCGGGTACCGGTCCGCGACCTCGTGCGCCCAGCGCACGGCCAGCGCGGTCTTGCCGATGCCGGGCATGCCGGAGAACAGCACGGCGGCGTCCGAGTGCGCGCGCAGGCTGTCGAGTTCGGCGTCACGTCCGGTGAACACCGGGAGAGCGGGCGGGAGCCGGACGGGCCGTGCCCGGTGCTGCGTCCGCTTCCCGCGACCCGCCGCGGAATCCGCCGGGTGCAGGTCCTGGCGAAGGACACGCGTGTGAGCCGTGGACAGCTCGGTGCCGGGTGCGACGCCCACCTCCCGTGCCAGCAGCAGTCGTACGGACTCGAAGGCGGCCAGCGCCTCGGCCTGTCGGCCCGTGGCGGCGAGCGCCATGACAAGCCTGGCGTGCAGTGGCTCGTTCAGGGGGTCGAGTGCGATCGCGCGGCGCAGCGCGGGCAGGACCTCTTCCGTGCGGGCGCACAGCAGCGCCGTGTCGGCGGCCATCACCGTCGTACGGACGATCTCGCGCTCGACCTCGGCGAACACGGCGTGCCCCCGCACGGCCGACGGAACCCCCGCCGCCACCGGGCCCCGCCATTCGCCCAGTGCACCGGTGAAGTGCCGCAGCGCCACCTCCGGCCGCCCGGTGGCGACCGCCCGTTTGGCCCGCCGGGCGAGGCCGCGGAACCTCAGCAGGTCGACCTCGTCCTCCTCGGCCGCCAGCAGATACCCGTCGGCACCGCGCGGCAGCCGCCGGCCGGGGGCCCGGGGCGGGAGGCCGGGTTCGAGGAGCCGGCGCAGCGAACCGACGTAGCGGCGTACCACGTTGAGCGCGCTGGCGGGCGGTCGGTCGGGCCAGAGCACGTCGACGATCTCGCCCGCCGGCACCGGACGTCCCGCTCGCACCAGAAGCAGGCCGAGCAGGGCGCGTTGCTGGGGAAACCCGAGCTCCAGCTCGGCCTGCCCGCGCGTCACCCGCAGGGGTCCCAGCACCTCGAACCGCGTCAACTCGTCGATGTCCACGTGCGATTGCTCTCTCAGGTGCTCTCTCAGGCGAGATCGCGGCTGTTGGTCCGACCGGACAGCCGCTCCCGGACCTGCTCGGCGTCGGGATGGCCGAGCGCGGTGAGCAGGGTGAGCGCCCGGCGCCAGGCCGCGTCCGCCTCGTCCACGGCGCCCGTCGCCAGGTGGGTGTCGCCGATGTGGACGAGGGTGCAGGCCTCCAGGTAGGGCACGCCCAACTCGCGGTACAGAGCAAGGGCGTTGTGGTAGCCGAGCAGGGCGTGCGGATGGCGGTGCAGACCGTGGTGGGCGTAGGCGATGCTGTCCCAGGTGGAGGCCTGGCCGTAGCGGTCGCCCAGCTCCTGGAGCATCGCGAGGGCCTCGAAGCAGTGGCTCAGGGCCTGCCGGTACTGGCCGAGCAGCGCGTGGTACCAGCCGACCGAGTTGAGGACGCTGGCCTGCGCGGCCGGCCCGCCCTCCGCGCGGAACAGCTCCAGGGCCCGCTGGTTGTGCCGGAGGGCGCCGGGCAGGTCGCCCTGCCGGCCGCACTCCCAGCCGAGGCTGCGATGCGTCTGGGCCTGTCCGCCGCGGTCGCCCAGCTCGGTGAAGAGGTCAAGGGCCCGGCGCAGGCGCGGACGGGACCGCTCGTGCAGACCGAGCCGGCTCTCGGCCCGCGCCAGCCCGAGCAGCCCGCGCGCCTCCCAGACGGGATCGGACAGCCGTGACGCCGCCGCGAGCGCGGTGCGTTGGGCGGCCAGTCCGTCGTGCCAGTGCCCCCGTCGGTCGAAGAACGGCTCCAGGGACCACGCCAGCAGACACACCAGCCGGTCCCGCTCGGAGCGGGCGGCACCCTCGAGCACGGCCAGCAGGACCGGGTACTCACCGGCCAGCCAGTCCAGCGCGTCCCGGTCGCCGCCGAGCACCTCCACGACGGCTCCGGCCGGAGCCGGCCCCGGCGACAGGGGATCGGCGTGCGGGGCGAGGATGCGCTCGGCGGCGTGGGCGGTGTGCAGGTAGTAGGCGTAGAGCCGGTCCAGGGCGGCGTCACGCTCGTCACGCTGGGCCGGGCCGGACTTCGCTTCGACCGTGCTGCCCTCTGTCGTGTGCTCGGCCGCCACAAGTTCCGCGGCATGCGCGCGCAGCAGGTCGTGCAGGGCATACCGGCCGGGTATGTGCTCGTTCGCGAGGTGGACGGCCGCCAGTTCGGCCAGCAGGCGGTGTGTCTCTCGTACCGGAAGGCCCGCCAGGGCCGCCGCGGCCGGTGCGGTGATGTCCGGGCCGGGGTGCAGGCCGAGGAGTCGGAAGAGGCGGGCCGCGCCGGGTGACACGGCTGCCAGCGACCACGAGAACACCGCGCCGACGTTCGCGGCCGTGTCGGTCCGGCTGAACGCGTCCAGGCTGCCGTGCGCCGCCCGCAGCTCGGCCGCGACCGCCGACAGCGGGAAGTGCGGGTGGGCCGCGGCGCGGGCGGCGACACAGGCCAGGGCGAGCGGCAGCCCGGCGCACAGCTCGGTGATCTCGTCCACCGCCCGGGACTCGCCCAGCAGCCGCGCGGCTCCCAGCCGACGGGCCAGGAACGCCCTGGCCTGTCCGGCGTCCAGAGGGCGCAACGTCAGCGTGTGCGCGCCGTGCGCCGCGACCAGGCCGGGCAGTCGGCGGCGACTGGTGACGATGGTCAGACAGCCCGGTGTGCCCGGCAACAGCGGCCGTACCTGGTCGCTGTCACGCGCGTTGTCCAGCAGGACCAGCATCCGGCGCCCGGCCAACATCCCCCGGTACAGGGCGGCTTGGGCCTCCACCCCGTGCGGCACCCGCTCGGGTGGCACCCCCAGCGCGTCGAGGAAGAGCCGCACCGCCTCACCCGCGCCCATCACCGCGCCGGACGGGTCGAAACCCCGGAGATTGACGTAGAGCTGCCCGTCGGGGAACCGGTCGGCGACCCGGTGCGCCCAGTGCACGGCCAGGGTCGTCTTGCCGATGCCGGCCATGCCGTCGATGGCGGTGACGACGGAGGTTCCTGAGGGTTCTTCCAACTGGCCCAGTATGTCGTCCAGCTCGGACTGCCTGCCGATGAACATCGGCAGGTCGTGGGGCAGTTGGGCGGGCACCGGAAGGACCGGCGCCGGTTCCTGGAGGACCCTGCGACGGGCGTCGTGGAGTTCGGCCCCCGGGTCGATGCCCAGCTCGTCGGCGAGCCGGGCGGAGGTGGCCCGATGGACGCCGAGCGCCTCGGACCGGCGCCCCAAGGCCCCCAGGGCGAGGATCAGCCGGGCCAGCAGGGGCTCGTCCAGCGGGTTGTCGGCCGCGGCCTCCCGCAGCAGGGGCAGCACCGCCTCCGGCGCACCGGCGTCGAGCGCGGCGTCGGCGACCTCCCGCACGGCCCCGAGCCGTTCCCGCTCCACCGCACCGAACCCGGCCCGCTCGCGCACCTGCGCGGGGAGCCCGGCGGCGACCGGCCCCTGCCACAGGTCCAGCGCCTCGGTGAGGAGTTCGACAGCCCGCGCGGGCTCGACCCGGCCGGCCTCGTCCCGCAGCCGACGGAACCGCAGCAGGTCCAGCGAGCCCGCGTCGGCGGTCCACCGGTACCCGCCCGCGTCCCGGGCCAGCCACCGCCCGGCGGCCCGCACGGGAAGCCCGGGCTCCAAGAGGCGCCGCAGCGCACCGACATGACGGCGAACCACGTTCACCGCACTGTGCGGCGGATGCGGACCCCACAGCACACCCACGATCTCGCTCACGGCGACAGGCTGTCCGGCCCGCACCAACAGCAGTGCCAGCAGGGCCCGTTCCCGAGGCCCGCCGAGCAGGACATCCGTCCCCGCCCGCCGCACCCGGACCGGCCCCAGCACCGAGAACTCCACCGACTCCACCGGCTCCGACGGCACCTGGCCCCCTCTGGTCTTCCACCCCGCCCTGACTTTACGTGACCGTGGGGGTTACCAGGTGCTACAGCTCGACCGGCGGACGGCCCGGGTACCCGTCAGGGTCGATAGCGCGCCGTGACCGCCGCGAGGTACGAGCGCAGCATCACCTTCGCCTCCTCCAGCAGCGCCGCGTCCCCCTGCGCCGCCCGACGGAAGGCCTCCTGGGCGAGCGCGTCGGCGGCGAGGACCGCGGCGTGGCAGACGCGGCCGAGCTCCTCGTCGTCACGGGCCATGTCCAGCGCGAGAAGGATGCGGCGGACACCGTCGGCCATCCGGCGCTTGTGCTCGCGGTCCGCGGCCCGGGTCCGCTCGGTCAGGCCGCTGCCGAACCACAGGGCGCGGAAGCCGTGCTCGGTCCGGTAGATCGCGGCGTACGCGTCGACCAGCAGGCCGACCGGGTCCTCCCACCGCTCGGCCGCCGCGGCCGCGACGAAGCCGTCCATCGCGGCCTCCAGCTTGGCGAAGTACCCGGCCGCCAGAGCGTCGATGATCGCGTCCCGGTCGGGCAGGTACTGGTACAGCGAGCCGACCGAGACACGCGCGGCCGCGGCCACCCGGGTCGTCGTCAGCGCCTCGACCCCGTCCCTGATCAGAATGTACTCGGCCGTCTCCAGCACCCGCGCCAACCGGGCCTTGCTGCGCGCCTGTTGAGGAGTACGGCGCAGGGGAGCGGCCCCGCCGAACTCCGAGGTCGGCTCTCCCACGGAAAACCTCCGAACCTGAACGTGACTTTGATTCAGGTTTAGGTTACGGTCGCGCCCATGACCGACTCAAGCTCGGCACTGGAGCCGGAGCGGGCCGCCGTGGCGGAAGCCTGTCGCAGGCTGGGGGCCGAGGGGCTGCTCATCGGCACGGCGGGGAACGTCAGCGTGCGCGTCGAGGACCGGGTGGCGATCACCGCGACCGGCGCCGTCCTCGCCCGGCTCACCCCGGACCAGGTCACAGTGGTCGACCTGGACGGCAAGGTCGTGGCCGGCATGCTGGAGCCGACCTCGGAGCTGGACCTGCACCTCGGCGTCTACCGCCGCTACGGTACCGGCGCGGTTGTCCACACCCACGCCCCCATGGCCACCGCGCTCTCCCTCGTCCTCGACGAACTGCCCTGCATCCACTACCAGTTGCTCACCCTGGGCGGCAGCGTCCGGGTCGCCCCGTACGCCACCTTCGGCACCCCGGAGCTGGCCGAGTCGGTCCTCACCGCGCTCGACGGCCGCAGCGCCGCCCTGCTGGCCAACCACGGTGCGGTCACCCACGCGACGACCCTCGACAAGGCCGTCGAGCACGCCCTGCTGCTGGAGTGGGCGTGCGGTGTCTACCGGCACGCGGCCGCGCTCGGGCAGCCCCGCGTCCTCGACGAACAGCAGCAGCTCGCGGTCATCGAGGCCGCGATCGCCCGCAACTACGGCACCACCCACCCCGTACCACCCGCGCAGGAGGGCAAGCGATGAAGGTCGTCACGATGGGCGTGCACGTGCTGGACGTGCTGGTACGGCCGGTGGAGGAGATACCCGAGGGACAGGGCGCGACCCTCGTCGAGGACATCCGTATGACCGCCGCCGGTACGGCCGCCGGCACCGCGCTCACCCTCGCCAAGCTCGGCGCCGAGGTCCGCACCGCGGGTGCGATCGGCACCGACCCGACCGGCGATCTGCTCATCCAGCTCCTCGACAAGGCGGGAATCGACACGGAGTTCCTGGTCCGCCGTATCGACACCTCGACCTCCGCGAGCGTGCTGCCCATCCGCCCCAACGGCGACCGGCCCTCGCTCCACCTCCTCGGTGCCAACATCACCTACGGCCTCGACGACGTCCCCTGGGACGCGCTCGCCGACGCCACCCATCTGCACCTGGGCGGACCGGAGTTGATCGGCGCGGAGGTGGCGGCGCGCATCCTGTCGTACGCGAAGGACCACGACGTGGTGACGTCCGTCGACCTTCTCGCGCCCGGTGAGCTCGGCACCTTCGACCAGATCGAACCGCTGCTCCCGTACGTCGACTACCTCCTCCCCAACGACGACCAGGTCCTCGGCTTCAGCGAGGAGGAGGACCTGGTGACCGGCGCGAAGAAGCTCCTGGCCGCCGGTGCGGGCCTGGTCGCCGTGACCCGGGGCGGCGACGGCGCCCTGCTGGTCACCGCCGAGGGCACCGAGTCCGTCCCGGCCTTCGAGGTCGAGGTCGTCGACACCACGGGCTGCGGCGACGCGTTCTCGGCCGGCTTCCTGCGCGGAGTGAGCCTGGGCCGCACCCCGCGAGAGTCCGCCATGCTCGGCGGCGCCGCCGCGGCACTGGTGGCCCAGGGCCTCGGCAGCGACCACGGCGACTTCGATCTCCCCGCGGCCGACGAGTTCTCGATGACCCGGAAGACCCGCTGACGGGGACCCGGACGTCACGCCGGGCTCCCCGCTCTTCGAGGCGTTCGTCCGCGAGGTCGCGACGGAGATGACGGTCAAGGCGGGCCAGAAGTGCACCGCCATCCGCTGTGTCCTCGTCCCGCGCGAGCAGGAGGCCGCCGCGCTCGACGCGATGACCCAGACCACCGGTCACGGCTCGCCCCTGCCCGCGCTCCGGCACGGTGGCCCAGGCCGGGCGGGCGGCGGCTCCGAGATGGCGGGCGTCCGAGGCGTCGTAGACCTGATGCAGCGCACCGCCCTCCAGGCGTCGTCCCGTCTGCTCGACGCGCTCCAGCACGGGTCCGGCCAATCGAGTGGTGACGCCCACAGCACGGGCGTACGGTCGAACAGTGGACGCCCTCGTTCACCGAGAGCACGACGCACCATGAGCAGCAGCCCGCAACCGACCTCCGCAGCGCAGGCCACCACCGGTGCATCCGGCGGCGGAGGAAACGGCATGGCGTTGCTGGTCATCGCGTCCTGCCAGCTGATGGTGGTTCTCGACATCACCATCGTGAACATCGCGCTGCCGCACATCCAGAGCGCGCTGGACTTCTCCACCACCAGCCTGTCCTGGGTGGTCAACGCGTACACGTTGACGTTCGGCGGGCTGCTGCTGCTGGGCGGCAGGACCGGGGACATCCTCGGCAGGCGGCGGATGTTCGTCTTCGGGGTGCTGCTGTTCGCGCTCGCCTCCCTGCTCGGCGGGCTGGCCCAGAACTCCGGTGAACTCCTCGCCGCACGCGCCCTGCAGGGCGTCGGCGGGGCCATCGCCTCCCCGACGGCACTCGCTCTGATCAGCACGACCTTCCGCGAGGGCCCGGAACGGAACCGGGCCTTCGGGGTCTTCGCCGGGGTCTCGGCGGGCGGCGGCGCCATCGGGCTGCTCGCGGGCGGGGTGATCGTCGAGTGGCTGAACTGGCGCTGGGTGCTCTTCGTCAACGTCCCGATCGGAGTGCTCATCGCCCTCGCCGCACCCCGCTGGATCAAGGAGTCCGAACGCCACCCGGGCCACTTCGACCTCCTCGGCGCCCTGACCTCCACCGTGGGCATGGTGCTGCTGGTGTACGGGTTCATCAGAGCGGCACAGGAGGGCTGGCGGGACGCGCTCACGCTGGCTTCGTTCGGTGCGGCCGTCGTCTTCCTCACGGCGTTCATCCTGATCGAGCGGCGCTCCAGTCAGCCGATCACACCGCTGCACATGTTCGCCGACCGCAACCGTGCCGGCACCTACGGCATGATGCTGAGCCTGGCCGCCGCGATCTTCGGCATGTTCTTCTTCCTCACGCTCTTCGTGCAGAACGTGCTGGGCTTCAGCCCACTGGCAACCGGGTTCGCCTTCCTGCCGGTCAGCGCGGTCATCGCCGTCGGTGCCGGCCTGGCCTCGCGCTTCCTGCCCACCTTCGGACCCAAGCCCTTCCTGGTGGTGGGCGCGGTCCTCGCGGCGAGCGGCCTGGCCTGGCTGACCCAGACCGATGTCCACTCCACCTATGCGGGCAGCATCCTCGGCCCGATCCTCGTCTTCAGCCTGGGCATGGGCATGGAGTTCGTCTCGCTCACCCTCATGGCGCTCTCCAACGTCCCCGTCCGGGAGACCGGCGCGGCCTCCGGACTCCTCAACGCCACCCAGCAGGTGGGCGGTTCGCTCGGCCTGTCCATCCTGGTCACGACGTTCGGCACGGCCAGCACCAACGAGGCCCACACCCAGATCCCGCGCTTCCTCGCCCAGGCCACCCCGGCCGAGCGGCTGCGCTTCCGGCACACCGGGCAGCTGCCGCGACCCTGGTCCGACGAGGTCCTCACGTCCGGGATCTCCGCCGCCTTCGTGGTGGCGGCGATCTTCGCCGTGGTCGCCGCGCTGATCGCCGTGGTCTGCATCCAGGTCCGCCCGTCCGACCTGGAACGCCTCCAGGGCGGCACGGGGCCCGGAGAGGCCTGAGCGGTCTCTCAGCGGATGGCTCAGCGGTCGGCGGCCTCCCGCGCCGCGCGCTCCAGCCGGCGTCGGTGCTCCTCCCACCCGGCCCGGTCCTCCGACGGCAGATTGTTCTTGTCCCTGAGATAACCGACGCTTCCGTCGATGAGCTCTCGGACGATGTCGGCATGCCCGGCGTGCCGCTGGGTGTCGGTGATCACGCGCACCAGGATGTGGTGCAGCGTCACCTCCCGTCGCTCCTCGGGCCACCACGGGACGTGACCGGTCGCGTCGAGCGGCAGCGCGGCGATCGTGGTGTCGGAGTGCTCCCACGCCTTGCGGTACAGCCCGACGATCTCTTCACGTGACTCGTCCGCGGTGGCCCACATGTCCGCGTGGGGATCCGCGCTGTCCTCCGTGTACCACCAGGGCGGGGGATCCTCGTCGAAGAACGGCCGCCCGAATGTGTCGCCGAAGTACCCAAGCTCCACACTGGCGACATGTTTGACCAGCCCCAACAGGTTCGTGCCCGTGGGGGTGAGCGGGCGGCGGACGTCGTACTCCGAGACTCCGTCGAGCTTCCACAGCAGGGCGTCCCGCCCTTCCTGCAGATAGCGCTGGAGATCCGCTTTCGGATTCGGTTCGACCATGCGACGAAGTCTCGCACCCGGCACTGACAACGCCGTCGCCTCCCATGTCACAGACGCGGGGGTCTGTCTCGTCTCCAGGGTGAGAACGAGTTCCTGGATCAGGAAGGTGATGGTTGTGCGGGTGTTCGTGGCGGGCGGTTCCGGGGTCCTCGGGCAGCGGCTGATACCGCGGCTCGTGGCCAGGGGCCACCAGGTGACGGCTACGACGACGAGTGCGGCCAAGCTGGGTCTGCTGCAGCGGCTGGGCGCGGCCGGGGCCGTGATGGACGGGCTGGACGCCGTCTCGGTCGGCGAGGCGGTCGCGCAGGCCCGGCCGGACGCGATCGTGCACCAGATGACCGCGATCTCCCCGGTACACGCGGGCAAGCCCGATCTGAAGCATCCGGACCGCTGGTTCGCCCGGACCAACCGGCTGCGCACCGAGGGCACGGACCACCTGCTGGCCGCCGCCGAGGCGACCGCCGTCTCCCATGTCGTCGCGCAGGGCCACGCCAGCTGGAACGGCGTCCGCAGGGGCGGCTGGGTGAAGACCGAGGAGGACCCGCTGGACCTCCTGGAGGGGACGCTCGCGCAGGTGGGGATGGAGGCGATACGGCACGTCGAGGAGACGGTCCTGAAGGCCGGGGGCGCGGTGCTGCGCTACGGCGCCTTCTACGGGCCCGGCGCCATCGACGACCAGGTGGTGCTCGTACGGAAGCGGCAGTACCCGCTGGTGGGCAGCGCCGCCGGTTACAGCTCCTGGATCCACATCGACGACGCGGCGAGCGCCACCGTGCTGGCCGTGGAGCAGAAGGCGCGGGGAGTCTTCAACATCGTCGACGACGAACCGGCGCCGGCGAACGACTGGCTGCCGTATCTCGCCGAGTGCGCGGGCGCCAAGCGGCCGATGCGGGTGCCCAAGTGGCTGGCCCGGCTGCTGGCCGGCGACCAGGCGGTGATCAGCATGACCGAGGGGCGCGGCTTCTCCAACGCCAAGGCGAAGCGGGAACTCGGCTGGGAACTGCGCCACCCGTCCTGGCGGCAGGGTTTCAAGGAGGAGCTGGCGTGACCCGCACCGAGGAGTTCGAGGAGCTACGTCCGCTGCTGTTCGCGATCGCCTACCGCATCCTCGCCAGTGTGAGCGAGGCGGAGGACGCGCTGCAGGAGGCCTGGCTGCGCTGGGAGACCACGCCGACCCGGCCCGACTCGGCCAAGGCCTACCTCTCGGCCGTGGTCACCCGGATCTCGGTCGACGTCCTGCGCTCGGCCCGGGTACGGCGGGAGGAGTACGTCGGCCCGTGGTTCCCCGAGCCGCTGCTGACCGACCCCTACGAGGACCCGGAGCGGGCCGCCGAACTGTCCGACTCGCTCTCGATGGCGGCCCTGCTGCTGCTCGAACGGCTGACCCCGCTGGAGCGCGCGGTGTTCGTGCTGCGGGAGGTCTTCGGGTTCGGCTTCCAGGACATCGCGACGGCCGTGGGCCGCTCGGAAGCGGCGTGCCGCCAGCTCGCCGTGCGGGCACGCCGGCACATGGACGAGGGGCGGCCCCGCTTCGAGGCCGACCGCAGGGAGCGCGAGGAGCTCGCCGGGAGGTTCTTCGACGCCTTCAGGGAAGGGGACGTCGACGGGGTGCGTGAACTCCTCGCCGCGGACGTCCACATGGTCGGCGACGGAGGCGGCAAGGCACCGCAGATCCCCGGCGCCGTCGTCGGCCCCGACAAGGTGGCCCGGGTGCTCGCCGAGTTCGCCGCGATGCTCGGCAAGGTCGGCGTCGTACTGGAGCCGCACGAGGTGAACGGCCAGCCTGGTGGGGTCTTCCGCGACCGGGACGGCAAGGTCGTCAGCGCCTGGGTGCTCGACATCCTCGACGGGCAGGTCCAGACGATCCGCTCGGTGCTCAACCCCGACAAGCTCGGCCACATGGGCCCGGTGGCGGACGCCTGGGCGCTCAGACGGGAGGCGAACGCGCTGCGCAGGCCCGGACCGAAGGGCTGAGCCGACCCCGGTGGTCAGGAGACGGACGTCCCGCCCCACTCCTCCGGGGCGACGTCCGCGAGCGTCTCCGAGAACGTCCACTGGTGACCGGCGAGGTCCTCCGCCGTGTACTGCCGTTCGCCGTACTCGAAGTCGGTCGGCTCCATGAGGATGCGGGCGCCGTGCTCCCGGGCCCGCTCGCAGTGGGCCCGGGCGTCCTCGACCCGCACCGTCACCGAGTGCGTGACCTCGCCCGGGCGCGGCGGACACCGGTCCTTGCGTACGTCCCCGACGATCACCGCCCCGTCGCCGAAAGCGAGTTGGGCGCGGTGGTCCTCACCGATCCGCACCCGTTCGACGAACCCGAAGGCCGCGCCCAGCCAGTCGACCGCCGCGCGCACGTCGGGGTAGATCAGGACGGAGATGACTGTCGCGTCGGGGATGGAGCGGTTCGGCTTCATGAATGACTCCTGACGGTCCTGGGACAGATGTTCCCGTACGCTCAGCCCCCGCGCACCGCGTCCGATATGGACTTCACGCCGCCGTGCGCGGTCAGCCCTCCATCCACGGGGATCTCCGCGCCGGTGATGAACGACGACTCGTCCGACAGCAGGAACACCACCAGCGGCACGATGTCCTCGACTCTCCCGCTGCGCCCGAGCGGAGTCTCCCGGAGGGTCGACTCGATGAAGGCGGGCGAGGCCGCGGCCGTCATCTCGGTCTCGATGTAGCCGGGATGGACCGTGTTCACCCGGATGCCGCGCGGACCCAGCTCCATGGCCGCGATCTTCGACACCCCGCGCAGGGCCCACTTGCTGGCCGTGTACGCCACCGGGTAGTAGCCGGTGAGTGCCGCCGACGAGCCGACGTTGACGATCGACGAGCCGGGCGGCATCAGCGGAGTGAGGAACTGGATGCCCAGCAGCGGCCCGGTGGTGTTCACCGCCTGGACCTGCGCGAAGTCCTCCGGCCGCACCTCGCCCAGACGCTCGCGGCGGATGACGCCCGCGTTGTTGACCAGGCCGTGGATCTCTCCGTACGACTTCTTCAACTCGGCGGCCAACTCCGCCCAGTCGCTCTCACTGCTGACGTCGAGGCGTCGTACGTCGCCCTCGGCCCGCACATCGGTGGCGACCACCTGGGCACCCGCCCGCGCCAACGCCTCCGCCTCGGCCGCCCCTTGGCCGCCGGCCGCGCCGGTGACGACGACGACCTTCCCGGCCAGACGCTGTGTTCCGTTCATGCCGGTCAACATAGCGCCGCCGTCTGAACTCCTTCCTCAACCACACCGCCATCTCCCTGAACTGCGCCTTTCGAGCCGGTTCGAAGGCCGTTGATCCCCGCGCGGCCGACCGCGCACGCTGAACACGTCCACTCGCCGACCTACGGCGGGCCACGAACGGGCCGGACCCGCGCGGAGATCCTCGGTCAGGTCGCCGGCGACGGCCGTACGACCACGGAGCCCGCCCCCAGCACCGGACGCCGACCCTGCTCGGGTCCGCACCCCTGGAAGGACGGCACAGGTCGGTGGCGTGACTCAGTCGGTGGCGTGCTGTCTCACCAGCGCGGCAGCTTGAGCTCGTACTCCGGATGGATGCGCTGCATACGGCCGGTGTCGTCGCGGCTTCGCACCCCCGACTCCACATACAGCCGGTGCAGCCGGTCGAGCGCCTCGTGGTCCAACTCGACGCCCAGACCTGGCCCGTTCGGGACCGCGACCTCGCCGTCCCGGAACTCCAGCACGCCCGGACGGATCACGTCGTCGGCCGAGTTCCACGGGTAGTGCGTGTCGCAGGAGTGGTCGAGGTTGGGGATGGCCGCCGCGACATGGGTCATGGCGGCGAGGCTGATGCCCAGGTGCGAGTTGGAGTGCATGGACAGGGCCGGCCCGAACGCCTCACGTCGACCATGGAGTAGCCGCCCTTGGCGAGATGCTCGGCGATGACCTCGCCGACCCGGCTCACGTCCGTGCCCGCCACGTGACGGAGCTGGAGCACCGCACGGGCTCGCCCCGGGATCGCGTTGACCGGACGGTCGATGTCGGCCGCGCCCAGCGACAGCACCTCCAGCGTGTTCCAGGCGTACAGTCGCTCGGCCGCCGTCAGCGAGGTGTCTCCCCAGCCCTCGTCGGGCGCCGGGTCCCCGGGGCTGTTCGCGACCGTGAGACCGGCCACCGACTCCCGTATCGCATCCGGGAGTTGGGGCGGCAGCAGCCGCGGCACCCTGATCCGGCCGTGCCCGTCGACCAGGCTCGCGACGGCGCCCGCCAGCGTGGTCGCCGGATTGCGCAGGACACCGCCCCAGTTGCCCGAGTGGTACGCGTCCGGGCGCAGATCGACGTCGAGCCGGATCTGCACGCCACCGCGCGCCCCGAGGAACAGCGTCGGCGTCGCCGCGTCGACGCGCGGCCCGTCCGAGGCGATCAGCACGTCGGCCCGCAGCTCCTCCCGGTGCGCCGCCGCGAACTCGGCGAGCCCCGGAGAACCGATCTCCTCACCGGTCTCGAAGAGGAACGTCAGGTTGAAACCGAGCCGGCCCTGCTCGGCCAGGAGCAGCCGCAGGGCCGCGAGATTGACCAGGTGCTGGCCCTTGTTGTCGGCCGCGCCGCGTCCGTACCAGCGCTCGCCGTCGGCCGTGAGCGTCCACGGGTCCCGGCCCTCGCTCCACCGGCCGGCCTGCCCCTCCACCACGTCCGCGTGCCCGTAACAGAGCAGGGTCGGCAGCGAGGGCGACTCCACCCGCCTGCCGACCAGGAAGGGTCCACCCCGCGGGTTCTCGTTCTCGTACGTCCGCACACTGCACCCGAGACCGACCAGTGCCGGCGCCAGCACCTCGGCGAGGTATGCCCTGACGGCAACGCGTGACTCCGGGCGCGCACTCTCGCTCGGGTAGCCGACCATGGAGCTCAGCTCTGTGAAGAAGGCACCCGAGTCGACGATTTCCTCGGCCTTCCGGACCAGTTGCGCAGGCATCATGCCGATGCAGCGTAGGGCGGATTCGGGTCGTCGACCATTGCCGTTTGTAGCGCCCCGCGTTCTAATTTCGGCACACCACGACCAGGGGGCCGCATGCAGCTCGTGCCGGTGCACCTCACGTACTTCCTGGAGGTCGCGCGGACCGGATCGGTCAGCGAGGCCGCTGTCACGCTGAACGTCGCCCCGTCGGCGATCAGCCGGCAGATCGCCAAGCTGGAGGCGGGGATCGGGGTGCCGCTGTTCGTCCGGCATCCGCGCGGGATGACCGTGACCGAGGCGGGTTCCCGGCTGCTCGCCCATGCCCGCCGCAGCGAGGCCGAGTCGGCGGCGCTGGTCGACGAACTGCGCACCGGGCGCGGCGCCGACGTCCGCAGTGTGACCGTCGCCTGCTCGGAGGGGTTCGGCCGGCGGGTGGTGCCGGGCGTGATGGCCGAGTTCCGGCGCGCGCATCCGGATGTCGTCTTCCGCCTCGACATCGTGGACCGCCAGGAGGCGACCCGGCGGGTGGCGGAGGGGATCGCCGACGTCGCCGCCACCTACGCCATGGGTCCGCAGCACGATGTGCGGGTGGAGTGCACCGTCGTCATCCCGGTGGCCGCGATCGTGCCGGCCGGCCATGAGCTGGCCGACCGGGACCGGATCACCCTGGCCGAGCTGTGCGCGCATCCGCTCGCGCTCGGCTCGGCCGGCACCAGCCAGCGTGAACTCTTCGACATCGGAGTCCAGTTGGAGGGCCTCACGGTCCGTCCCGCGCTGGTCTGTGACGCGCTCGCCCCACAGTACGAGTTCGTACGATCGGGCGGTGGCATCGCCCTCGTCGGCGATCTCGGCGATCTGGAGGAGGGCGCGTGCACGGAGGGCGTCGCCCACGTCCGGATCGACCACCCGGTCTTCAGGCAGCGCGAGGCCCAGGTCCAGACGATGCTCGGCCGCCGACTGCCGTGGGCGGCCTCGCAGTTCACGGAGTCGCTGGTGTCACGGCTGGACCGGCGCACCTGAGCTTCACGCGGGCGAGGGCCGGCGAGCCGCCGTTGTCACGGCTCGACCGGCGTCCCGGGCCTCACGCGGGGCGTACCGCGATACGGATCGCCGCCTCCCCGGCGTTGTGGATCGACTCCTCACGGATGACCGAGCCCGGACCGGGCGCGTGGATCATCAGGCCGTTGCCGGTGTAGATGCCGACGTGGCTGAAGTTGTCGTGGAAGAAGATCAGGTCCCCGGGACGGCTCTCGGCGACCGGGATCACCATGCCGGTGCTCGACTGCTCGTGCGTGCTGCGCGGCAGGGCGACACCGGCGGCCTTCCAGGCGGCCTGGGCGAGCCCGGAGTTGTCGTACGACTCCGGCCCGACCCCGCCCCACAGGCACGGCCTGCCGATCTGCGCGCGGGCGAAGGCGACGGCACGGTCGGCCTTGGTGGCGCTGGGTGTCGTCTCGACGGCCGGGACGCCCGTCTCGAGCACGGTCGGCTGCTGCCCACGCCAGTCCTCGACCGCCGGCACACCGGTGTCGAGAACCGACGGCTCCTGCAGCCGCCGAGCCTCGTCGGCCGCGCGGCGCGCCTGCTCCTGCGCCACCGGGTCCCGCCAGTCGACTTGGGGTGCCGACGGAGCGACGAGCTGCTGGGCGGCGGTGTCCCAGCCGACCTGTGTCGACACGGCGTCGGCCGCGGTGCGCGTGGCGAGGGGCTGCTGGATCATGGTCGCCCAGCCGGGCTGTGCCGCCAGGGGGTCGCCCCCCGTGAGCGGTGCCACGAGCTGCTGCGCCCCGGTGTCCCAGCCGGGCTGCGTCTGCCGGGCCTCGGGGGTCGCGGGTGATATGGCGGCCTGCTGGACCTGGGTGGCCCAGTCGGCCTGCGCGGGCGCGGCCTGGGGCGTCGTGAACTCGGTGACGAGCTGCTGGGCGGCGGTGTCCCAGCCGGGCTGCGTCCGGCGGGCTTCCCGCCGTGTCGACGAAGCCACGAGCTGCTGTGCGCCGGTGTCCCAGCCGGGCTGCATGCGCCGGGCCTCAAGGCCCACCGGCGATGCGGGGGCCTGCGGTGTCCCGGAGTCCGAGCCCGGCTGCATGCGCCGGGCCTCAAGACCCGGCGGCGATGCGGGGGCCTGCGGTGTCCCGATGTCCGCCCCGGGCTGCATGCGTCGGGATTCCAGGGCCGCCTGCGGCGTCACGGCCTGCTGTGCGCCGGTGTCCCAGCCGGGCTGTGCCGTCGGGGCGTCGGTCGCCGTGCGCTGGGCCGGGACGGCCCAGTTGACCTGGGTCGGTGTGGGCTCGATCGCCGCGGGCGGTGTGCTCTGCCGAGTCGCTGTCTGCCAGGTGCCCTGGGCCGCCCAGGCCGGCGTCGCGACAGCCGCGCGCGGGACCGAGGTCTGCCGGGCGATGTGCCGGTACAGGAGATCGCTGGCCGCGGCGACCTTGCGCTGACTGTCCTGCTTGGACCGGCGCAGGACCGTCTGCCTCGACTCGGGGGCCGCCGGGGTCGGGGGAGCTCCGGCGGCCTCCTGCCGGGGACTGGGTACGGCGGGCAGCGCGGGCGTGGGACCGGCCGTGAGCTCGGCGACCGGGCCGGAGGTCAGCTCGGCCACCGGACGGCGGGCGCCTCCGGCGGGCAGCTCGGCCACGGGCCGGCCGGGGGCCTCCAGCGCACGGGCGGCGGGAAGCTCCGCCGGACGCGCGGGCCGGGACGCGGCCGGACGGGCGGACGTCTCCCTGGCCGGCCTCCGGTCGGTCGGCAGAATGGCCGGAATCGTCGGCCCCAGCGACGCACGCGCCACGTCGAACCACTGCCGGGTGACGTTGTCGAGATCGGGGTCCGAGCCTCTGCGCGCACTCCCGCCCTGTCCCCGCGAACCACGCGAGCCCTGCACCCGGGTCAGGTTGAACTGGCCGGTGTCGTCCTCGGCACGGTCGTAGAGGCTGCTCACCCGCTGCCGGACGGCTTCACGGCTGGGTCCCTCGTCGGAGTTACGCGCACCGGGAAGCCCGAAGCCTCCGGCGCGCGACGATCGTTCCGGCGCCATGGGAGCCGTACTCCTTCCGTACTCCGCCTACCGAGTTAGCTGTCGGGTTCGGGCGGCCGTTCCGGAAGGATTGCCCTACGGTCCTTGCCCCGAAGGACAGTTGGACCGATTCACCCCATGATTCGGTTGGGTCCCCGGCTCCGGCTGCCCATGCGGACGCACCGGATTCGGCGGAGGCCGCTCTTCCCGACGGGGTTCGCCGGAGTGACTCGAGCGGCCTGAGGCCAAGTTAGCCAACTTGTGCGCCCCGTGTGAAGGTTGAAGGCCGGAATGTCCGATACGCTTTTGTGACCTTCGTCGTGACGCGTCGTCAGATCCGCCCGTTGTGTACGCACGGCATCCGTTCGACTACGGACCGTGGTCCAACCCGGCGAGCGGAGAGCGTCAGGAACGCGGGCGCTCGTCGTGGGCGGCCGCGCGCTCGGCGTTCCGCTTCTTGATCCGCGCGCCCTCCTTGCGGACCTCGGCCTGGACGGCGCGCTCCTTCACCAGCCACTCGGGCTGCTCCTGCTTCAGCGTCTCGATCTGCTCGGTGGTGAGGGGCTCGGTGATCCCGCCGCGGGCGAGACCCGAGATGGACACGCCGAGCTTCTCCGCGACCACCGGTCGGGGGTGCGGACCCTTGGCCCGCAGCTCGCGCAACCACTCGGGTGGATTCGCCTGCAGCTCGTCGAGCCGGGCGCGCGTGACGTCACCCGCACGGAACTCGGTGGGGGTGGCCTCGAGGTACACACCCAGCTTCTTCGCCGCCGTGGCGGGCTTCATCGTCTGGGTGGTCTGGTGCGACTTCATACGGTCCAGGGTATCGAGCGCGTACGAGACCTCCGACCACGGCCGGTAACCTGGCGGGGTGACAGGCTCGGAAGCATCCCAGACGTTCCGGCTTGCGTACGTCCCGGGGACGACGCCCGCCAAGTGGGTGCGGATCTGGAACGAGCGCCTGCCCGACACCCCGCTGACCCTCCAGGCCGTACCGGTCACCGAGGCATCCGACCTCCTGCGGGCCGGCGAGGCCGACGCGGGCCTGGTGCGGCTGCCGGTGGACCGCGCGTTCTTCAGCGCGATCCCCCTCTACACCGAGACGACGGTGGTCGTGGTCCCCAAGGACCATGTGATCACCGCGGCCGAGGAGATCACCCTCGCCGACCTGGCCGACGAGGTGCTCCTTCACCCCCTCGACGACGTCCTCGACTGGGACGGCCCGCCCGGTGAGCCCGCCTTCGAACGCCCCGCCACCACCGAGGACGCGATCGAACTCGTCGCGGCGAACATCGGCCTCCTGGTCGTTCCCCAGTCCCTGGCCCGCCTCCATCACCGCCGCGACCTCACCTACCGCCCGGTGACGGACGCTCCCCAGTCGAGCGTCGCCCTGTCCTGGCCGGAGGAGGCCACCACGGACCTGGTAGAGGACTTCATCGGCATCGTCCGGGGCCGCACGCCGAACAGCTCCCGGGGCCGAAGGTCGCAGCCGCAGGAGAAGCCGGCGGACCAGCCCGCGGCCCGGCGCAAGCCCACCGCGGGCAAGACACAGGGCCGCAGCCCTCGCGGCGCGACGAGCAGCACCAAGGGCGCCAAGGGCACCAAGAACACGAACCGCGGGAAACCCCGCCGCCGCTCCTAGGCCGCCCGGCCGTCAGCCGAGAGGAAGCTCCGTGATTGAGGGGACCCTGACCAGGACATTCCGAAGCTCCGCCGGTGACGTCCGCTGGGACAGCCTCGGCGACCCCGCCAAGACCCCGGTCGTCCTCCTCCACGGCACGCCCTTCTCCTCGTACGTCTGGCGCGCGATCGCCCGCTCCCTCGTCCGTCGGCACCAGGTCTTCGTATGGGACATGCCGGGTTACGGAGCCTCGGAGATGTACGCCGGCCAGGACGTCTCGCTGGCCGCCCAGGGCCGCGTCTTCACCGAACTCCTCGCCCACTGGGATCTGCCGGACCCCCTGGTCGTGGCCCACGACTTCGGCGGCGCCGTCTCCCTCCGGGCCCACCTGCTGCACGGCGCCCACTACCGCGCCCTCGCCCTGGTCGACCCGGTCGCGCTGGCCCCCTGGGGGTCCCCGTTCTTCCGGCTGGTCGGCAGGCATGCCGACGTCTTCGAGCAGCTGCCGCCCGCACTGCACCGGGCTCTGGTACGCGAGTACGTGGGCTCGGCGAGCAGCCCCGGCCTGCACCCCGCGGTCCTCGACCGCCTGGTCCAGCCGTGGCTGGGCGACCTCGGCCAGGCGGCCTTCTACCGGCAGATCGCCCAGGCCGACCAGCTGTACACCGACGAGATGCAGGACCGCTACGGCGAGATCGCGATCCCCACGCTGGTGTGCTGGGGCCAGGACGACACCTGGATCCCCGTCACGAAGGGCCACGAACTCGCCGCCCGGATTCCCGGCGCCCGCTTCGAGCCCATCGCCGGCGCCGGTCACCTCGTACAGGAAGACGCCCCGGCGGAACTCACGGCAACCCTGATCGCCTTCCTGGACGACCCGACGGGTTCGGCGGCGGCCCGCTAGGGCACGAAGGTCGCCCTCTCCGCCGTACCCACCACCGTCTCCGCGTCGGCCGCGTCCAGCAGCCCCGCGGACACCCAGGCCGTCACACTCGCCCGCACCCGCGCCACCAACGCACCCCTCCCACGGAACGGCGCTCCGGCCCAGATCTCGTCGAGCAGGGAAGTGCCGTCGGCTTTCACGGGGTTGGCGACCCCCGAGTCGCTGCCACCGAAGACGACCCGTGGTTCCGAGCGCCGGAAGTAGACGTGCGTCGGGTCTTCCGTGCCCTCGGAGAAGGGGGCCAACTCGGTTCCGTCCAGGGAGAAGTGGAGGGGTTCGCCGGGGAGCCGGGTGAGCGAGGGCAGGAGGTCGCCGGAGAGGGCGGCGTTGCGGTAGAGGCCCAACTCCAGGTATTCCGTGGCCGAGTTACGGGCGACCAGGTTGACGGGACCGTAGAAGAGGGTCTGCAAGGTCGGGTCGTCCAGGGCCTTCTCGACGCGGAGCCGGAAGGGGACAAAGACCCGTACGGTGTCGCCCGCGCACCATTTCCGGGACACGGCGAAGTAGCTCCCAGGGACCGGACTGCCCTGCACCGCACGCCCGTTGACCGTCACCCGGAAGCCGGCGGTCGCCCATTGCGGCACCCGCAGTCGCAGCTCGAAGGCTGCGCCACCACCGCCGACGGTGAGGGTCGTCCCCTGCTCCTCGGGGTAACGCGTCGTCTGAGTGACCGTCACCCCTTTCTCCTCCCATGTCAGTTGGGACGCGCTGTACAGATTGACGTACAGCGCGCTGCCGTCGGCCGCCCTGAAGTAGACGGAGTCCTGGTACTTGGTGGCGCTCTCCATCCCCGTGCCCTCGCAGCAGGTCGTGCCCTGCTTGGGCGTGTAGTCGCGCACATGACCCGGCGTCAGCCCGATGAAGTACGTGACCAGTGGCTTCTCGGCATCCGGCGTGTCCTGCTTGGAGCCGAGCACCTGGTTGTGGAGAGCCCGCTCGTAGTAGTCCATGTACTTCGGGGCCTGCTCATGGAAGAACAGCATCCGGCTCAGCTTCAGCATGTTGTACGCACAGCACGTCTCCGCGGTCGTCGCGCTGATCGTCCCCGCGATCACGTCCCGCGCCTTCCAGAACTCGGTCGTGCTGGTGCCGCCGATGCCGTACGTGCGATGCGGTACGACCATGCCCCAGAAGTTCCTGGCGGCCGTCAGGTAACGCTCCTCGCCCGTCGCGTCGTAGAGCCGCACCAGCCCGGTGAAGATCGGGATGTGCTGGTTGGCGTGCAGGCCGTCGAGCGTGTCGGTGTTCGCGGCGCAGGCGTCGATGAGCTTGTCGAGGTCGAACAGGCGGGCCAGCGCGAGGTGTTCGGCCTTCCCGGTCAGCGCGTGCAGATCGCAGATCGCCTCGACGATGCCGCCGAACTCGCCGCTGGAGAAGATCCCCCACATCCGCTGGAGGGTGGCGGTGGGCAGGACGGACAGCCGTGAGTACATCCAGTCGCACATGCCGGACGCGAGGTCGAGGGCCCGGCTGTCGTCCGTGGCGACATACGCGTCCAGCAGCCCGCGCAGGATCTTGTGCGCGGTGTAGTACGGCGCCCACACCTTCGTGTAGTCGCTGCCGGCCATCGACTCCAGCCGGATGAACTGCGTCTCCGGGTACGCGGCCAGGAACCCGGGGTGACTGGGCCCGCCCCAGGTGCGGCGCAGGGTGGCGGTGAGACCACGGCCGGAGGCGTCCGCGAAGGTCGATCCCGAGGTCTCGTGGAAGGCGTAGGACGCCAGATCCCCGTTGCCCGGCCGGTCCTGGAGACCGGCGACCTCGTCGGCACTCAACGCCCGCGACCAGACGTCGAACCCGCCGAAGGCACCGGCGAAGACAGGGTCGCCCGAGTAGTTCGAACGCCCCAGCCAGCTGTTGGCGGGCGTGCCGAGGGCGGCCGGGGTCAGGCCCATCGCCGTATTGCGCGCTACGGCCGTGCCGTTGACGTACAGCGTTCCCGTACCGTCCGCGATCGTCACCGCGAGGTGGCTCCACTCGTCGAGCGGCAGTGCGGCGGTGCCGTCGATGCCCTGCTCCTTGCCCGCCCCGCCGGTGGTGAGGGCGAACCGCGGGACCCCGCTGCCGTTGCGGGCGGCGAGGTACATGTACCGGGTGGTGTTGTCGCCGAAGTCGAGGACGCGGGCCCAGTTGTCGGCGTGGGTCGGTTTCACCCAGGCGGACAGGGTGATCGCGGAGCTGCCGCCGAGCACGCCGGCCGGCAGATCGACGTACTGGTAGGAGCCGCGCTCGTTGAGGACGGCGGACCCGAAGCGTCCGTCCACGGCGAGCACGGCCGGGTCCTCGCGCAGCGCCGCGCGCGCCTCGGTGAGCGCCCCGACCATGGTGGCGATCCTGTCGGCGAAGACCTGCTCGCCGGTGCCGGCGTAGGCCTGGGACAGCATGGTCAGGAAGTGGCCGGTGTAGTGGCCGCGGAGGTTGCCGTTGGCCTCGCCGTCCAGGCCCTCCCAGCCGCCGGGGGCGACGGCGTCTCCCGTCGGCAGGCCCGCGTTGGCGCGGAAGACCTGCAGCAGCCGGTCGACGTCGTAGCCGCGACCGTGGTCGAGCATCAGCTTCCGCTTGTCGGCGAACACGCCCGGTCGCAGCGCCACTTCGTCGAGGGCGAAGGGCTGCACGGTCCAGGCGGCGGGCGTTGCGGCGGTGGCGGCCACGGCTCGGGAGCTCCCGGTGGAAGAGATCGCCGGTACGGCCGCGGCGAGGGCGGCGGCCTGGAGGAGGTTTCGTCTGGAGAGGGGCGGTGCCATGTGTGCTCCTCTATGTGTGTTCGAGATAACGAACGTCATTCGAATGGTCGACCAGACGATAGGGAGGGGGTGGGTGAGCGTCAACGGGTGGGCTCAAGAAGATCGTTGGATCGCGGATCCCGGTCCCTGGGAGGGATCGAGGACGGTGGCGGCGATCCGGAAGCGTTCGTCGAGTGCGGTCCAGATCTCGTCGAGCAGTTCCTCGCCCGTCCGGGCGCCGACGGTGGCCTCCATGAACGGCACGGCCACCGAGACGTGTTCGCCGTCGGACTCGTAGGTGGTCAGCAGGACCGCTTCGCCGGGTTCCAGGTCCTGCACGGCGAGGGTCATCACATTGCTGGTCAGGCGGGCGGCACGACTGGGGCGAGCGGCTCCGAAGACGATGGTGCGTCCGTCGCCGCGGCCGATCAGCGCGGTGAGGCGAGAGGTGCGGATCGGCGCGTCCGGTTCGTACGCGAAGCCGCTGAGGGCCTCGGTGGGTGAGGCCCCCGCACGGAGTCGCCGCGCGGCCTGGGACACCTGCTCGCCATTGCCGAGGACCAGCCAGTCGCCGGTGGTCGTGGCGGCGGCGTAGTGGCGCAGCGGATCGTGCCGTCCGGGGGTGAGGGGGCCGACCACGAGCTCGCCGTCGACCAGTCTCAGCGCGCGGTCGCGCGAGGCGGGGCTGCGGCCGGTGAGGAAGTAGCCGCCCAGCACCGCTCCCGAGCGGGTGCGGGCGCACAGGACGCCGCGGCCGGGGTAGGCGTTGGCGGACAGCAGGTCGTGTAGAGCGGGCAAGGTGAGGTCCCTTCCGGACGGCGTGGTTGCGGGCGCGGGATTCTCGGTCGCCGGGTTGTCAGTGGTGGAACATCCTCAGCCCGGTGCGGGCGAGGGTGATGCCGTGCTCGCGGCAGGCGCGTTCGACCTCTTCGGAGCGGAGGGAACCGCCGGGTTCGGCGATGTACCCGACGCCGTGCCGGTGGGCGTGGTCGACGTTGTCGCGGAAGGGAAGCGCTCCGTCGGAGACGAACGCGACCCCCTGCAGACGGTCCAGCCACTCGGCGCGCCGGCCGGCCGTCAGCTCCTCCCAGGGCCGTGCCAGCACCTGGGAGAGGCCGGCGCTCTCGTACGGCGTGAGGTCGCCCTCGACGAGCCGGATCTGCCAGTTGATCCGGTCCTGGCGGCGGACGCCCGGCCGGAAGACGAGCGCACGGACCGCCGGATGGCGCCGCAGCCACCAGGTGTCGGCCTTGGCACCGGCCAGTCGCGTGCAGTCGACGCGGGACTGCTGTCCGGCCCCGATGCCCAGCGTCGCCCCGTCGCGCACGAAGCACACCGAGTTGGACTGGGTGTGGCGCACCACCGCCAGGCCGAGCAGCAGATCCTGCACGGCCGTCGCGGGCAGGGCGCCGCACACCACGTTCTCCAACAGCCCGGCCGCCAGCGGCACTTGATCCCGCTGCTCGCTCAGGCGCAGCCCGAACACCTCGCGCGCCTCGCGCTCCGGCGGCACGAAGTCCCCGTCGGCCTCCATGACCAGGAAGCGGCCGTTCTTCTTCCTGCCGAGCGTCGCGACCGTGCCCGGTGCGTACCCCGGCGCGATGATGCCGTCGCAGACCACACGCGCCAGCACCTCGGCGAACTCCTCGTCGACCGGGTGCGAGACGGCGGCGAAGTCCCCGTAGGAGGACTTCGGATCGGCGTCGCGAGCGCGCAGATACGCACTGGACAGGGCGCCGACACCGGCCTGCTGGACACCGTGAAGCCCGGCCGTCACCTCGTCGACCGGCCCGGCCACGGCGGTACCGGCGGGGGAGACGTGCTTGAACGAGGCGGCCGCCGGTCGGAGCAGCACCCGACTCGCCTCCCGCACCAGCTGCCAACTGTTCAGCGCGTCCAGCATGTTGATGTACGACGGACTGCCGTGCACCACCCGAACCGGCCACCGGCCCGGCCGTGTCGGTGAGACGTCCGCTGTCTGCTGTGGGTTCGTTCCGTACCGCAGATCCACCTCTGTCGCCCTCCTCAGCGCACCATCACTGACGGAGGCGCCCAGGCGGTCGACGCTCACGTGGCAGAACGGCCGCTCCCCGGTGGTCGTCCACCCTCGCCAGTCGCGGCCGGACACGAGTGTATCGGCCCTACGACACCGGCCCTGAAAGACCCCTCATCCCGGCCCCACCCCGGTGGCACAATCGGCGGCGTGGACTGGGGGATCCTCGAACGTGAACGTGAGCTGGCGCTGCTGGTCTCGGCCGCACGGGAGGCGGCGGACGGGGCCGGTGCCGTGGCGCTCGTCTTCGGTGAGGCCGGAATCGGCAAGTCGAGCCTGGTCAGGGCGCTGCCCGACCGGCTGCCCGGGCATGCCCGCATCCTGGTCGGCCAGTGCGACGACCTCGCCACCCGGCGCCCCCTGGGCCCGTTCCGCGACCTCGTCGGCAGCGTCGGCGCCGAGCTGGCCCGAGCCGTCACGGAGGGCGGTGACCGCCACCGTGTCTACGAGGCCCTGCACGGAGAGCTGGCCGTCACTCCGCATCCTGCGGTACTCGTCGTCGAGGACGTGCACTGGGCCGACGAGGCCTCTCTGGACGCCCTGCGCTTCCTCGTGCGACGCATGGAGCGGCTGCCCGCCCTGCTCGTCCTCACCTACCGCGACGACGAGTTGAGCCGCGGCCACCCCCTGCGCCACCTCCTCGGCCAGGTGTCCCGCGCGCCCCGTGTGCACCGCCTGCCCCTGGCCCGTCTCTCCCTCGACGCCGTACGCAAGCTCAGCGCGACCGGCCGGCTCGACCCGCGGCAGGTGTACGCGGTGACCTCCGGCAACCCCTTCTTCGTCACCGAGGTCCTGGCCGCGGGTGGCACCGGGGGAGTCCCGCCGACGGTCGTGGACGCCGTACTCGCGCGGCTGCGCGGGCTGGAGGCGGCCACCGTGGACGCCCTTGAGCAGCTCGCCGTCGTCCCCTCGGCCGTCGAACGCCCGCTCGTCGACGCCCTGTTGGCCGACGGCGTCGCCGTCCTCGCGGAGGCCGAGCAGCGTGGACTGCTCGCCGTCACCCCGGAGCGGGTGGCGTTCCGGCACGAGCTGATCCGGCGCGCGGTCGCCGACTCCGTGCCCGCCGCCCGCCGCATCGACCTCGACCGGGGCGTCCTCGCGGCGCTGGTCGCCCGGCCCGGCTCGGACGCCGCGCGCATCGTCCACCACGCCGCCCAGGCCGGCGACCGCGACGCCATCGCCCGCTACGGCCCGGACGCGGCCCGGGACGCCGCATCGGCCGGCGCGCACCGCGAGGCCGCCGCCCAGCTCCGGCTCGTCCTCGGGCAGCGCCACCGCTACGCCCCACCCGAACTCGCCGACCTGCTCGAACGCTACGCCGTGGAGAGCTACACCATCGCCGACTCGGCCGCCGCCGTCACCGCCCAGCGCGAGGCCGTCGCCCTGCGCCGCTCCCTGGGCGACACCCTCGCCCTCGGCGCCGACCTGCGCTGGCTGTCCCGTATCCACTGGTGGGCCGGTGACGCGGACGAGGCGCAGGAGGCCGCCCGCGAGGCCGTCGCCGTCCTCGAACACGCGGGCCACGACCGGCTGTTGGCCCTCGCCGTCAGCAACATCGCGCAGCTGCGCATGCTCTCCGACCGCTACCCGGAGGCCGTCGACCACGCCGAGCGCGCCATCGCCCTGGCCCGCAGGACGGACGACCCGGAGATCCTCGCGCACGCTCTCAACAACCTGGGAACGGCCCGTTGGCGCGGCGGCGACCCCGACGGGCGCAAGCAGTTGGAGGAGAGCCTCGAAGTCGCCCTCGCAGCCGGGGAGGTGGAGCATGCCTGCCGCTCCTACGCCAACATCATCTGGACCCTGCTCGACAACCTCCAGTACGCCGACGCCGACCGCTTCCTGCCCCCGGCCATGGACCTGGCCGACCGCGCCGAACACCTCGGCTTCCTCACCTACCTCCACGTCGAACTGGCGATGCGGCGCCTGGCCGCCGCCGACTGGGAGGACGCCGAGCGGCACGCCGAGTTCGGCATCCACGACTTCCTGCCGGCCCGCTGCCCGGCGCTGACCGTCCTGGCGCGGGTGCGGATCCGCTGCGGCCGTCCGGGCGCGGGTGAACTCCTCGCCGAGGCACGGGAGATCGCCGTACGGACGAGAGAACTCCAGCGCACCGGGCCCGTGGCGGCGGCGCTCGCGGAAGCCGCCTGGCTACGAGGGGACCCCGATGCCGTGATCGAGGCCGCCGCGCCGATCCACGCCCAGGCCCGCCACCTCGCCGGCGTCCCCTACGGCGCCGAACTCGGCTACTGGCTCACCAAGGCCGGGCACCCGGTCCCGTCGGACGACTCCGACCACCCGTACGCCCTCCAGGCCCGCGGCCACTGGCGCGAGGCCGCCGCGATCTGGGAGACCGCGGGCTGCCCCTACGAGCACGCCGCCGCCTGCGCGGAGAGCCCGCACCCCGCGGACAAGCTCGACGCGCTCGCCGAACTCGACGCCCTCGGCGCCGAACCGCTGGCCCGCCTGGTCCGCTCCGAGCTGCGCCGGCTCGGCGTACGACGCATTCCGCGCGGCCCGCTCGCCGCCACCCGCGGCAACCCCGGCCGGCTCACCGAACGGCAGCTGGAGGTGATGCGGCTGCTCGCGCAGGGCCTGACCAACGCGGAGATCGCCGCCCGGCTCGTCGTGTCCGTCCGTACCGTCGACAACCATGTACGCGCCGTCCTCGAGAAGCTCGACGCGCCCACCCGTCGCCACGCCGCCGTCCGCGCCGTGGAGCTCGGGCTGCTCCCCGACCGCGAAACGTAGGTATCCCGAGCGCCCGAGCTAGGTGACGGCCACGGATGCCGCACAGGCGCAACGCGAGTAGAACATATAAAATCTACGCGTCTACGAGCAAAAGGGGAAAACCGCAATGTCCACCACACCTGCTCAGACGGCACGGCGGGAACTGGCCGACTTCGCCGGGGAGCTGATCGGTCCCGAGGACTCCGGCTACGAGGACGCCCGCGCCGTCTACAACGCGATGATCGATCGACGCCCCGCGCTGATCGCCCGCTGCGCCGACGCGGACGCCGTCGCCCGCGCGATCGGCTTCGCCCGCGCCCACGACCTGCCCCTCGCCGTCCGGGGCGGCGGTCACCACGGCGCCGGGATGGGCACCGTCGACGACGGAGTGGTCGTCGACCTGTCCCCGCTCAAGGACGTCCAGGTCCACCCGGCGGACCGCTCAGTCCGGGTCGGCGGCGGCTGCGTATGGGGAGAGGTGGACCGTGCCACCAACGCCTACGGCCTCGCCACCCCCAGCGGCATCGTCTCCACCACCGGCGTCGGCGGCATCGCCACCGGCGGCGGACTCGGCCACCTCACCCGCCGGTGCGGGCTGACCATCGACAACCTGCTCTCCGCCGACGTCGTCCTGGCCGACGGCAGCCAGGTGCGCGCCAGCGCCGACGAGAATACCGACCTGTTCTGGGCGATCCGCGGAGGCGGCGGCAACTTCGGTGTCGCCACCTCCTTCGTCTTCCGGCTGCACGAGATCGACACGGTGGTCGCCGGGCCGACCTTCTGGCCGGTCGAGATCAGCGCCGAAGTCCTCACCGCCTACCGGGACTTCCTCCCGAACGCACCTCGCGAGCTCAACGCGTTCTTCCTCCACGGCACCGTCCCGCCTGCCCCGCCGTTCCCCGAGGAGATCCAGCTCCGCAAGACCGCCGGCGTCGTCTGGTGCTACACCGGCGACGACACCGAGGCCGCCGCCCGCGAGATGGCCCCGCTGCTCGACGCCCTGCCCGCACCCATGCTGCACGCCGTCGGGCCGATGCCCCATCCGGCCCTGCAGTCCATGTTCGACGGGCTCTACCCGCCCGGCCACCAGTGGTACTGGCGCGCCGACTTCGTCAACGAGATCTCCGACGAGGCCGTCGAACTGCACGCCAAGTTCGGTGCCGAGGTACCCACCGTCCAGTCGACGATGCACCTCTACCCGATCGACGGCGCGGCCCACGACGTCGGCCCCGACGACACCCCCTGGGGCTACCGCGGCGCCACCTGGTCCACCGTCTACGCCGGCGTCGACCCCGACCCCGCCAACGCCGAGCTCATCAAACGCTGGGCCGTCGACTACTCCGACGCCCTGCACCCGTACTCGGCCGGCGGCGCGTACGTGAACATGATGATGGACGAGGGCCAGGCCCGCGTCCGCGCCAGCTACCGCGGCAACTACGACCGCCTGGCCCGCATCAAGGCCGCCCTCGACCCGGACAACGTCTTCCGGCTGAACCAGAACATCCGGCCCAGCTGACCACAGACGATCACCGAGGGGTGCCCCGGGCGGGGGACGGAGCACCCCGAGCCTCCGGTCACCCAAGGGTGTCCCCAGGAGGCCCGCCGGTCACCAGGTGTCGACGAACGGTCGATGTCCTGGTAGCGGGAGTGGGCTCCCCTCCAGCGCCGCCAGGATCCACTCCCGCGACCCGGCCGGGTCGAGCACCGCGTCGATCTCCAGCGCGGCCGCCGCGTTGACCGCCTTCCCGCGTTCGTACAGCTCGGCGACCCGCTCCTCGAAGGCGCGGGCCCGCTCGGCCGGGTCCTCGATCTCCGCCAGCTCCTTGCGGTAACCGAGCCGGACCGCCCCCTCGAGACCCATCCCGCCGAACTCCCCGCTCGGCCAGGCCGCCGTGGCCAGCGGCCCCCGCGTCGAGCCGCCCATCATGGCCATCGCCCCGAGCCCGTACGCCTTGCGCAGCACCAGACTCACCAACGGGACTCGGAGATTGGCGCCCGTCACGAAAAGTCGCGCGAAGTGCCGTACGGTGGCGGTGCGTTCGGCATCGGGACCGACCATGAACCCCGGGGTGTCGCACAGCGAGACCACCGGCAGCCCGAACGCGTCGCACAACTGCAGGAAGCGTGCCGCCTTGTCGGCCGCGTCCCGGTCGATCGCCCCGCCCAGGTGCGCCGGGTTGCTGGCCAGCAGCCCCAGCGGCCGCCCCTCGATCCGGACCAGACACGTCAGCACCCCGACCCCGAACTCCGGCCGCAGCTCCAGCACCGACTCCACGTCCGCGAGCCCCGCGACCGCCCCCCGCATGTCGTACGCCCGCCGCCGGTTCTCCGGCACGACCCGGCGCAGCAACCGCTGGTCCGGCGCCTCCCAACTCCCCCGCACCCCTTGGAAGTACGCCAGATACCGCCGCGCCACCCGCACGGCCTCCGCCTCGTCCGCGACAGCGACATCGACCACCCCGTTGGGCACCTGCACCGACAGCGGCCCGACCTCCTCCGGCCGGTACACCCCGAGCCCACCGCCCTCGATCATCGCGGGTCCGCCCATCCCGATCGTCGCGTCCGGCGTGGCGATCACGACGTCACAGCAGCCCAGCAGTGCCGCGTTCCCCGCGAAACACCGCCCCGAGACGATGCCGACCAACGGAACCGTCCCGCTCAGCCGCCCCATCCGCCCGAACGTGGTCACGTCAAGACCGGCCACGGCCGTGGTGTCCGTGTCCCCGGGCCGGCCCCCGCCGCCCTCGGCGAACAGCACGACAGGCAACCGCCGTCGCTCGGCCAGCTCCAGCATCCGGTCGGTCTTGCGGTGGTTCTGCAGCCCCTGGGTGCCGGCCAGGACGGTGTAGTCGTACGACATCACGACGCACGGGCGGCCGTCGACGCTCGCCGTGCCGGTGACCATGCCGTCAGCCGGCGTCGAGCGGATCAGGTCGTCCAGGGACCGCCGGCGCCGCTGGGCGGCGATCGCGAGAGCGCCGAACTCGGTGAAGGTGCCGGGGTCGCAGAGGTCCTCGATGTTCTCGCGGGCGGTGCGCCGGCCGAGCGCGTGCCGCTTCGCGACCGATTCGGGCCGGTTCTCGTCCAGCCCGAAGGCGTGCCGGCCGACGGCCTCGGCGAGATCCGGGCGGATGGCGTCCGGGTCCCCGAGTTCCTCGGCCGAGGTGTCCTGGTGGGAGCCGGCCACGTCGTCCAGTACGGCCACCACGGCACCCTCACCGACCGTTTGGCCCACGCGAGCGTGCAGCGACTGCACCACTCCGGAACCGGGCGCCCGTACCACGTGCTCCATCTTCATCGCCTCCAGCACCAGCAACTGCTGCCCGGCGCCCACCGGTTCGCCGGGGGAGACGTCGACGGAGAGCACCGTTCCGCTCATCGGCGCCAGGACTGCGCCGTCGGCCGACCGGACCTCGGGGACGGCGAGCTCGGTCACCACACCCGTGTGCGCCCAGAAGCGCGGCTCGGCGAGCACCTCGCGCAGCAGCGGAATCCCCGTCCTCACCCCCTCCACGCCGAACTCGCCCAACGCCCGCCGCGCCCGCGCGCACGCGGCCTCGACATCGCCGGACGGCAGGTGTGCGACCACCTTCGCCAGCAACGGGTCGTAGCGCAGGCCGACTTGATCCCCGGCGCGCACGGCCGTGTCGACCCGCACCCCCGGTCCGGTCGGCACGTCGAAGCGGGTGATCCGTCCTGCCCCCTCAGCGCTGACCCGCGCCTGCACGGCGAACCCGCGTGGAGCGACGGGCGGCCCCGACAGCCCCAGCTCCTCCAGCGGGGTCCCGGCCGCCAACCGCAGCTGTACGGCGACCAGGTCGACGCCGGTCACCTCCTCGGTGACCGTGTGCTCCACCTGGAGCCGGGGATTGGCCTCGATGAACCAGAACTCCTCGTCCCGGAGCAGGAATTCGAAGGTGACCAGGCTGGAACAGTGAGCGGCACGAGCCATCCGCAGGGCCGCGCCGAGGATCTTCTCCCTCACGGCATCAGGGAGTTCAGGCGCGGGCGCGATCTCGATCAGCTTCTGATGGCGTCGCTGGGCGCTGCAGTCCCGGTCCCACAGATGCGTGACGGCGCCGGTCGTGTCCCCGACCACCTGCACCTCGATATGCCGCGCCCCCTCCAGCAACCGCTCCGCATACAACTCGCCCCGTCCGAAACCCTGTTCAGCCTCCGACCGGCACCGCTCCCAGGCCTCGTCCAGCTCCTCGGCGTGCCGCACGACCCGCATCCCGCGACCGCCGCCCCCACCGACCGCCTTGACCATCACCGGCCCGTCCGCCAGCAACTCCCGTGCCCCGTCCGGCCCGTCGGCCCCGGCGAGCACGGGCACCCCCACGTCGACGGCGAGCTCACGGGCTCGCGTCTTGTCCCCGAAGACCGTCAGCACCTCCGGCGACGGCCCGACGAAGACCACCCCCGCCTCTGCACACCGCCGCGCGAACCCGGCGTCCTCGCTCAGAAAGCCGTAGCCGGGGTGGAGGAAGTCGCACCCGGTGCTCCGCGCGGCGGCGAGCAGCGCGTCCCCGTCCAGGTAACCGCTCAACGGCACGGCCTCGTCGGCCAGTTGTGTGTGCCCGGTGTCGCCGTCCTCGTACACCGCGACCGTACGCAGCCCGGCCTCCGCCGCGGCCCGCAGGACGCGTACGGCGACCTCTCCGCGGTTGGCGACCAGTACGGCGGCAGAACCCATGGAGCCCTCCAGGACACGGACATCGTCGACCGGCCCGGTCATGATCTCAGGCGGACCCGGCCGACCGCAGCAGCCAGTCGTAGGCCGCCCGCGCCGTGAACTCCGCCTGGCCGCCGCGCAGGAGCAGACCGGCGGTGGCGAACTCGGGAGCGTCGGCCTGTGCGGCGACGTACGGGATCGCGATGCAGCGCATCCCGGCCGCGTCCGCGGCGGCGGCGCCCGGAACGGCGTCCTCCAGGACCACACAGTCGGCCGGGGCCGCGCCGAGCCGGCGGGCCGCCTCCAGGAAGACGTCCGGCGCGGGTTTGCCCCGGGGCACCTCGTCGGCCGAGACGACGGTGCGGAGGTGGGCGTCCAGGCCGGTCCCCGCCAGGATCGCGTCGATGGCCGCCGGCGACGAACCCGACGCCACGGCCATCGGCACACCCTCCGTCGCCAGCAGCTCGACGAACGTGCGCATCTCGGGGTACGCGCGCGTGGACGTGCAGGCCAGCCCCAGATAGCGGCGGTCGGTGTCGGCGAAGAGCTCGTCGACGGACGCCGTCAGGCCGTACTCCCGCTTCCAGAGCGCGGCCGTCTCCAGCGTGCTGACGCCGACGTACCGCTCGTGCTCCGCCCAGGTGAAGTCCGGGATGCCGTGCGCGGCCAGGGTCTGCCGGCCCGCCTCGTAGTAGTTCGGCTCGCTGTCCACGAGGGTTCCATCGAGATCGAAGATGACCGAGAGAGTGCCGAGCTTGCTCACGGCCCCAGCATGGCAAAGGTCATGTGCGGGCCGCGCGTCCGATCGACTCGACGAGTGGCAGCAGCCGCTGCGGGACGCGCTCACGCAGAGCCACCTCGGTGCGGGTGCGCACGACGCCGGGCAGGCTGATCAGCTTCTGGATGACGTCTTCGAGGTGGGCGTTGTCGCGTGCCACGACCCGGGTGAGCAGATCCCCGCCGCCCGTGATCGAGAAGGCCTCGACGATCTCCGGCACGGCGGCCAGCGCGTCGCCCACATCGTCCAGATGCCCCTGGGTGACCTCGATGTGCACGAACGCGAGCACCGGGTGGCCGAGGGCGGCGGGGGAGAGCGTCGGGCCTGTGCCGGTGATCACGCCCTCCCGCTCCAGTCGGTCGAGCCGGGCCTGCAGGGTGCCCCGGGCGATGCCGAGGATCCGGGCGTACTCGCGCACGCTCGTGCGGGGCTGCTCCAGCAGCAGACGCAGGATGCGGGTGTCGAGCTCGTCGACGGCCATGGCGCGGCCTCCTCGTACGTGGTCCGTTGGCCCGCCGGTGGATGAAACGGAACCGAAATAACTGTGCCAATGGCTCAGTATATTCGGCGTCACTTGAGCCAGCCATGGCGGCAATGCTGCAATGTTCGCGTCGATGGCGCTGCGGACCCCGCGGCGCCTTTCTCATGCCGGTGTCCAAGGGAGCGGGTAGCAGTGCTGAAGAGGGTGTTCGTGGCTCCGGACCCGGGGCGGCTGCGGTTGCGGTTCGCCGCGCGCGCCGTCGTCGGGATCGGTCTGGCCGTGGTGCTGTGCGGTCTGGCCGGGGTCTCCCTCGCCGGCACCGTCACCGGCGGACTGGCCGCCCTGCTCGCCCTGTTCACCGTCACCGACGCCACGGTCCGCGGACAGGCCGTCACCACCGCCCTGCTGCCCGCCGTCGGCCTGCCGGTGCTCGCCGCCGCGGCCGAGCTGCACGACCACCCGGTCGCCCGCGACCTGACCTTCCTCGCGGTCATCGGCCTCGGCGTCCACGCCCGCCGCTGGGGCCCGCGCGGCCACAGCCTCGGCGTGTTCGCGTTCATGACCTTCTTCGTGGCGCAGTTCCTGCACGCGACGACGGAGCGACTGCCCGAGCTGTACGTCGCCGTCGCACTGTCCCTCCTCACCGCGGCGGCGGTGCGCTTCGGCCTGTGGTGCTACGAGGCCCAGCTGCCCCCGGCGCCGGTGCCCGCCCCGCCCGCCGGCACCGGCCTCGCCCGCCTCACCACGCGCCAGGCCGTCCAGGCGACCGCCGGCGCGGGCTTCGCCCTCGTCGTGGGCCAACTGGTCTCCGGCCAGCGCTGGTACTGGGCCGTCGGCGCCACCTGGTGGATCTTCGTCAACACCGCCTCGCGCGGCGAGACCCTGGTCCGCGGTTTCCGCCGGGTCCTCGGCACGGTGATCGGCATCGGCCTCGGCCTGCTCGTCGCCGTACCGGTGAACGGGGCGGGACTCCCCACGGCCGTCCTCCTCGCCGCCTGCGTCTTCGGGATCTTCTACACGGCCGCGGTCTCGTACACCTGGATGATGCTCTGCGTGACCCTCCTCGCCGAGCTCCTCTACGGCCTCCTCGGCGTCCTCACTCCCGGCCTGCTCGCCCTGCGGCTCGCCGAGACCGGCGTCGGCGCGCTGGGCGCGGCCCTCGCCGTGCTCCTGGTCCTGCCGGTCACCACGCACACCACCACCGACGCCTGGATCCAGCGGGCCCTGCGCTGCGTGCACGCGTGCACCGCGGAGGCGGCGGCCCGGCTGGCCGGTTCCGCGGACGCCGACCCGGCCTCCCGGGTGACCGAACTGGAGCAACTGCTGGGCCGCGTACGGCTGTCCGTCGCGCCGCTCGTCCACCCGCTCAACCCGATGCCCGGCCGCAAGGAGCGCGCCCGCCGGGTGCTGGCCCTCCTGGACGACTGCGCCCGCGAGATCCGCGGTCTGGTCTCGGTCGCCGCCGACCCGGAGGCCTCCCACGACGCCCGTCTGGCCGCCGCGTGCCGGCGCGTGGAGGGGGCGGTGGAGGCGCTCACGGGTGGGGGGCGCGATCGGGTCGTGACCGTCACGCCGGACGCGTCGGCGGCCGGCCCTGCCCTGACCCATCTGCACGGCCTGGAGCGGGCCCTCGCGGAGCTGGCGACGCCGCTGCGGACGGCCGTTGCAGCCCCGTGAATTGATCCCGTATGGTCTAGACCGCACGTGATCGACTGCTACGGTCACCCCGACGGCACAGAACCGAGAGGGGACAGCGGTGACAGACGGCGGCGGACGGCGACGGCGGGCCTTCATCGGGTCGTTCACGGCGGCGGGAGGCCCCGGGATCGTGACGGCGGCCGTCTCCGCCGACAGCGGCGCTCTGACCCTCCTGAGCAGCTTGAACGGTGTTCCCGACCCGTCCTACCTGGCCCTGGCGCCCGGCGCGGCCACCCTCTACGCGGTCAGCGAGACGGCCGAGGGCGCGGTGGCGGCGTACCGCGTGAAGGGGGACCGGCTGGAGCGGGCCGGTACACCGGTCCCGGTCGGCGGTGACGGACCCACGCACCTCGGCCTCTTCGCCGGTCACGTCCTGACCGCCAACTACGGCTCCGGCAGCGTCACCGCCGTACCCGTCCGCCCCGACGGCACGCTCGCCGACACCGCCTCCGGAGTGCTCCGGCACACCGGCTCGGGCCCGCACACGCGCCGCCAGCAGGGCCCGCACGCCCACCAGGTCCAGGCCGACCCCAGCGGCCGCTGGGCCGTCAGCGTCGACCTCGGCACCGACTCGGTCCGCGTCTGCGCCCTGACCGACGGCACCCTCGCCGTGCACCGCGAGATCGCCCTGCGCCCCGGCTCCGGCCCGCGCCACCTCGCCTTCCACCCGGACGGCACCCGCGCGTACGTCGTCAACGAACTCACCCCGACCGTCACCGCCTGCCGCTGGGACGCCGAGGACGGCACCCTCAAGCCCCTCACGGAGACCCAGGTGCTGCCCGGCGCCCCCGCGGGCGACGCCTACCCGTCCGGCATCGTCGCCTCGCCCGACGGCCGCTTCGTCTGGATCGCCACCCGGGGCGAGGACGTCCTGTCCACCTTCGCCGTGGAGGGCGACGACCTCCGGCTGCTCGGCACGGGCCCGTGCGGCGGCCACTGGCCCCGCGCCCTCACCGAGTCCCACGGCTTCCTGTACGCCGCCAACGAGCGCTCCGGCGACATCACCTGGTTCGCCGTCGACCCGGACACCGGACTGCCGCGCTACGAGGGCTCGGTCGAGGTCCCGGCCGTGTCCTGCGTGGTCTTCGACTGAGCCTGAGGTACACCCGCTGGGCCCTGAGGCAGACCGCCGAGTCCCGAGGCGCGCCGCGCACATGCCGAGGGCCCGCTCCCGAGTTCCGGGGCGGGCCCTTCGGCGTTTCTACGGCCGTGCCGTGCGCGTCGGCGTCAGCGGACCGGCGCGCCCTGCGGCTGCTGCGGGGCGATACCCAGGGCCGTCGTGTACTTGGCGAGGGCGAGCTTGCCGATCGCCGGGTACGGGCCGAGCGCCTCGGCGGCGGCACAGCCCGCCTCCCTGGCCGCCTCCTCGATCAGGCCCGGGTCGATCTCCGGCCCTATCAGGTACGGCGCCAGGGCGAGCTGTTGCGAGCCCGAGCCGCGCAGCTGCTCGGCGACGGAGGCGATCGAGCCCTCCTGGTCCAGGGCCGCCGCCATCACCGGCACGGCCAGACGCGCGGCGAGCAGCATGCCGGTGATCCCGGCCGCCTGCACGGCCTCGTCACCGCCCACGGACGCCAGGATGATGCCGTCCGCCGCGGTCGCCACGGTGAACAGGCGGGCGCGGTCGGCGCGGGCCAGACCCGCCTCCGACAGCCGCACGTGCAGCGCCTCGGCGAGCAGCGGATGCGGGCCCAGGACGTCGGTCAGGTCGGCCGCGACGCGGCTGTCCATCACGGCCTGGCGGACGACTCGCAGCAGCGCACTGTCCGGACCGGCCAGCAGCGGCACGACGACGGCCACGGGGCCGTCCGGCTCCTTGACGTCGAGGCCGGCGGCCTTGGCCTGCTCGAAGCGGGCCGTGCGCTCCTCCGCGGCATGCACGAGCACGGCCTGGAGCGTGGGGAACTCCTGGTCGTCCCCGTCCAGGTAGCCGATGCGCGCGTCGAGGCCGGGGAGCTCGGAGCGGGCGATGCTCACGACCTCCTCGGCGAGGCTGCGCGTGGCCGGGGCGGGGGTGCCCGGCACCGCGAGGACGAGCGCGGGCGCGCCCTCGGGAGCCGCCAGCGGCTCGGGTCGGCGGTGCCGCCCGGGCTGGCGAGGTCGCGGCATTCGTACTGGCAGGCCGGACGCGGGCCCAGTGGGGGAGCTCATGGCGACGCATGTTACTGGCTTCCTGGGTTCCCCTGTTCGGGGAGGGTGCAGGTGAGCGGTATCCGTCCGGTTTTGTCTGATGAGTTACGGACAGATCAGAAGAGATTGCTGTACGAACCGGGCGCTTTTGTGAAGCGTGATGCCCCGTCCCTCTAACCGGTCATCACGGACAACATCGCCGCGTCACCCGGGAGGGTGAGCGTGCCCGCCGCGAGGTCGACCGCGATGCGCAGCGCACCCTCGAGGGGATCGCCGGCGGCCGCCACCCGCCGTGCGTGCGGGAGTTGTATCGCCAGCTCCTCCGCCACCGGTACGAGCAGAGGCTCGCCCATCTTGAAGAGGCCGCCGGTGAAGGCCACTCGGGGCTCGCCGCCGGTGGGGCACACCGCGGCGGCGGACTCGACCATGTGCCGGGCCGCCGTGCGCAGGAGGTCCGTGGCCACCGGGTCGTGCCCGGCGCAGGCGGCGACCCGGGGTGCGAAGGAGGCGAGGACGGCGGGCCGGTCCGGACGCGGGTAGAGCTGCCCGGGCAGCCCCGCCATGGGCCCGAACTGCTGCTCGGCGCACGCCAACAGGACCGCCGACCCGCCGGGCCGCCCGTCGTGGGCACGGAGCGCCGCCTCCAGCCCGGCCCGCCCGATCCAGGCGCCGCTGCCGCAGTCGCCCAGCAGATGTCCCCAGCCGTCGGCGCGACACCAGTGGTCCAGGTCCGTGCCGACGGCGATCAACCCCGTACCGGCGGCGACCACGGCCCCGGGCCGCGCGCCGAGCGCACCCACGTAGGCGGTGACCGCGTCGGCCGCGAGGGCGACCGCCGGTACCCCGAACTCCCGCCCGAGGGCGCCCGGAAGCTCGGCACGCAGAGCATCACCGAGGCTGGCGAGCCCGGCGGCCCCAACGACCGCGGCCCGCAGCTCCGTCACCCCACTGTCGGCGAGCAACACCCGCACCATCGGCACCAGTTGCTCCATCAGATGCCCGGGATCGATCCCCCGCGCCCCGATACGCACCGGCTCCGACGACGCGCGCTGGGCCAGAACGGTCCGGTGGCTGTCGGCGACGACGACACGCAGGCCCGAGCCTCCGGAGTCAACGGCGAGGACACCGACAGGGCCGTCGCCCGGTCCGCCGGCGGCTTCGCCGCCCGTGCCCGGTCCCAGCCCGCCGCCACCCCCGTCGGTCACGGCAGACGCCAGTCCACCGGTTGGCCGCCCTGGCCGATCAGGAGGTCGTTGGCTCGGCTGAAGGGGCGGGAGCCGAAGAAGCCGCGGTCCGCGGACATGGGGGAGGGGTGGGCGGACTCGACCGAGGGGAGGTTGCCGAGAAGCGGGCGCAGATTGCGGGCGTCACGGCCCCACAGGATGGACACCAGGGGTTTGCCGCGGCCGGCCAGCGCGCGTATCGCCTGCTCGGTGACCTCCTCCCAGCCCTTGCCGCGATGGGCGCCGGGCTTGCGAGGGGCGGTCGTCAGCGCTCTGTTGAGCAGCAGCACCCCTTGTTGCGTCCACGGCGTCAGGTCGCCGTTGGACGGCTGGGGCAGGCCCAGGTCGGTGTTCAGCTCGCGGTAGATGTTGATGAGGCTGCCCGGCAGCGGACGCACGTCCGGCGCCACCGAGAAGGACAGCCCCACCGCATGCCCGGGTGTCGGATACGGGTCCTGCCCGACGATCAGGACGCGTACGTCGTCGAAGGGCTGCTGGAAGGCCCGCAGGACGTTCGCCCCGGCCGGGAGGTAGGTGCGCCCCTCGGCGATCTCCCCCCGCAGGAAGTCCCCCATCTCGGAGATCCGCCCGGCGACGGGTTCAAGGGCCTGCGCCCAGCCCGCTTCGACGATTTCATGCAACGGTCGTGGTGCCACGGGCGTCACCCTACTGCCGTACGGGCAGCGGGAATCAACCAGTGGCCAAGGCCCCCCGATCCCCCCACCCGGCTCATCCGACCACCGCCGCCCGCACACACAGCACGTCCGGCAGATGCGAGGCCAACTGCTGCCAGCTGTCACCGTCGTCGGCCGACGCGAACACCTCGCCGTTGCGGTTGCCGAAGTACACGCCCGCCGGGTCGGCGTCGTCCGTGCACATGGCGTCCCGCAGCACCGTCCCGTAGTGGTCCTCCCGGGGCAGCCCCGCTGACAGCGGCTCCCAGCTCTTGCCCGCGTCCGTCGTGCGGAAGACCCGGCACCGGTGGTCGGCGGGCACCCGGTCCGCGTCGGCGTTGATCGGGAACACATACGCCGTGTCGCCCCGCCTGGGGTGGGTGGCTGCCGCGAAGCCGAAGGTGGACGGCAGCCCCGCACCGATGTCGGTCCAGTGCGCGCCCGCGTCGTCGCTTCTGTACACACCCCAGTGGTTCTGCAGATAAAGCCGGTCCGGTGTCGCCGCGTCCTGGGCGATCTTGTGCACGCACTGCCCGAACTCCGGGTTCGGATCGGGCAGGAACACCGCGGAGACGCCGGAGTTGGACGGCGCCCAACTCGCCCCGCCGTCCGTCGTCCTGAACACCCCCGCCGTGGACACGGCCACCGTCACCGCCCGCGGGTCGCGCTTGTCCGTGATCACGGTGTGCAGCCCCTCGCCACCGCCTCCCGGCACCCACTTCGAGCGCGTGGGGTGCTCCCACAGCGGACGAACCAGCTCGAAGGTCTCCCCGCGGTCCTCCGAGCGGTAGAGCGCGGCCGGCTCGGTCCCCGCATACACCACGTCCTCCTCCGCGGCCGCCGGGTGCAGCTGCCACACCCGCTCCAGCGAAGCCCCCGTGTCCTTGGGGAACTTGACGGCCGGCTGCGGCGGCTCGGTCCATGTCCGGCCCAGGTCGTCGGAGTGGAACACGGACGGCCCCCAGTGAGAACTGTCACCCCCGGCCAGCAGCCGCGGCCGGTCGCCCCGGGTGTCGATGGCCACCGAGTACATGGCCTGCGCGTTGAAATACGGACTTTCGTCGAACTCCCAGACGCCACCCCGCCGACGCCCGATGAACAGGCCTTTTCGTGTCCCTACGGCAAGCAGTACCTCGGTCATCCCGATCACCTCCGCGACCTCTTTGTCCCAGACATTGGCCAGTCTGCACCCCACCACTGACAGTCACCCCCGGAAGTCGCATCGCCACTGGTCAGCGGGGTGTCGAAGGTCTGTGACGGTGCTCTTCCGGCCTCTTTCCCGAAGTCCCCTGCGGGATGCGCGGACTCGTGCGACCGTCGAAGTGCCGGTACCCGGCCTGAGCATCCGGGGACCCGGGCCCGTATGGGATGGAGATCGGGGATGGTCATGTGCTCATGAGGAGGAAGCCTTCGATGGCGTTCCGTGGTCCGAAGGTGTGGCTCTGGCGCTGGCGCCACAATCCGCTGAAGCGCCGCGCCGACACGGTGGAGGCCTGGGTCGTGCTCGGCGCCTGGCTGGTCACCGTGGTCGCCGGAGTGCTCGCCGGTCTGACGGCGACCCAGTCCGTCGAGCACGGGCTGGCCCGGGAGCGGGCCGAGTGGCAGCGGGTCGAGGCGCGGCTGACCGCGAAGGCTCCCGGAAAGGCCACCGCCGACACGGCGACGGTGAGCGGCGACCAGGTGTGGGGCAATGTCCGCTGGACCGCGCCGGACGGCACCAGCCACACCGGGCAGGTCCGGGTCGCCCCCGGCAGCCGGGCCGGCACCACGGTCCCCATCTGGTCGGACCCGCAGGGCCATCTGGTCACCAAGCCCGCCACGGCCTCCCAGGCCCATCTGCGAGCCTCCCTGATCGGCGTCCTGGTCGGCATCAGCGCCGCGGCGGTCCCCTTCGTGGGCGGCCGGGTCCTGTGCGGCCGGCTGGAGCGCCGCCGCATGGACCTCTGGGACACCGAGTGGTCCCGTTTCGGGCCGCTCTGGGGCCGCAAGACGAGGTGACGAGCGGTACGCGGACCGGGCGGCCGACCAGGCCGCCCCGGCTGCGACCGGTGCCCGGCCCAGCGCCGCGCCAGGTGCCACGGGCGCGTGGCCCATCGCCGCGTCAGCTGTCACGGGCGCCCCGCTCAGCGCCATGGCGCTGCCTCCGCTGCTCGGCCCAGCCCCAAGGCATCCGTCATCGGCGCCCGGCCCACGGGAGTGCCGGCCGCGATCGGCGCCGACCGCCGGGACGTGACTCGCGGTACCGCTACAGGTCGCCCACCCCTTCCCGGCACACCCGCAGCAGCTCCAGGTCCTCGACGATGTCGTGGCTGCCGTATCCGCCGGACGAAGTCTTGTGCCGCCGGGGGGAGGCGAGTTCCGCGCGCAGCAGATCGTGGAGCGGCTCGCCCGCGGGCCCCAGGGCGACGACGCAGGCCGCGACGGTGCGCCGGGTGTGCGGGTTCTGCTCCCACGCGGCCCTGAGGACCGGCGCGGCGAGCTCCGGGTCCCCGCCGATCCGCCACAGGGCACACGCGGCCGCCGTCCGCTCCCACAGATCGTCGGACCCCGCCATGCGGCACAGCTCGGGCAGTGCGGCACGGGCCGGTGGCCCCAGGCGCGCCAGAGCATCGGCCGCAGCCCGTCGGCCGTATCCCTCGCTCGCCAACTCGCGCATCAGCACGGGCAGTACGGCTGAGGCATCGCCCTCCACCGACCACAAGGCCACCGCCGCGGCGACCGCCGACTCGGTGTCCAGCAGCCCCCGCAACGCGGGTATCGCCTCCCGCGCCGCCGCCCCGAACGCTTCCAGCGCCCGCACCGCCGCCTCCCGCAGCCACCGCCCGTCCGATGCCCCCAGCAGCAGCCGCAGCACCTCCGGCACGGCCTCCGCGTCACCGAGCGCCCCCAGCGCCGACAACAGCGGTGCCGCCCGGTCGTACATCTCGGGTGAATCGAGCCCTACGCCCCCGAGCCGGTGCCGCAAAGCCGGTGCCAACGGAGCACCGGCGGAGCCGAGATGGACGACCGCACGCCCCAGGTCGTCCGGCACGACCGGCCCGGCCAGCACCTGGGCCAGCACAGGCACCGCCCGCGGATCTCCGCACCGGGCCAGTGCCTTGACCGGGTCGCCCAGCGTCGGCGCCCCGCGCTCCCATCGCCGTACCCAAAGATCGGGACGTGAGGTGACCAGGGCATGGAGGTCGTCGGCGGCCGGAGCGGCCAGGTCGAAGAGGTCCTCCAGGACGGACAGTGCCGCCTCGCGCAACCGGTCGTCCTCCGTGCCCAGTTGGGCGCCGACCAGCGCCACGACCTCGCCGTAGTCGGCCCGCCACTCGCGGAGCAGCCCGGGGGTCATCCACACCGCGTTGCATCGATCGGTCGCATCCGGGCTGCTCAACTGCCCCACCAGCAGGGCGATCCGGTCGTCCACCCGGCCGTCCAGCGCCCGGTGCAGGGTCCGCATCAGCTGCGAGCCCTCCTCGTCCGAGGGGCGCAGCCTGCGCAACCGGCCGACGAGCGTGTCCGTGTCCGGCCGGCCGGGTTCCTCCGGTCGGCACGGACGCCGTCCGGAGCGCTCCCTCAGCAGCCGAACGACGGTCGGCACCAGGTCGGCCGGGAGCCGGGCGGGCGCGCAGCCCGCGAGCTGCCCGAGCGCGGCCAGCCGCAGCCCCGGGCCGAACGGCGGAGCGCTCTGGGCTGTCAGAAGCTCCACCGCCCGGGCCGCGTGCCCCGGGTGCCGGCGCGCGAAGACCCCGAGACCCTCCGTGAGGGCGAGCAGCACCCGGTCGTCCCGCTCCACCGTGATCCGCTCCCGCAACAGGCCCAGCACCCGCGCCGGTTCGTCCAGGAAGCGCACCAGCGCGCCCGCGGTCGCCCGCCGCACCTCGGACTCCGGGTCCTCGGCCAGCCGGGCGAAGACCCCGGCCCCCGCCCGGACCGCGGTGCGCGCCATCGCGTAGGCGCCGTCGGCACGCTCCCGGTCCTCGCCCTCCTGTCCGATGCTGACCAACAGCTCCACGATGCCGCCCCGCTCCGGCACCGCCTCGCTCGCCACGAGCGCGAACAGAAACGGAATGCAGGCCAGCGTCGAGTCGTACACATCTCCCTGGTGGTGCACCGCCCCGTACATCCCGTCGAGCGCGATCTCCCGCTCGGCCGGGTCCCCCGACGCCAGCCCCCGCAGCAGTCCGGGCACGTCCTCCGCACTGCCGTACGCATGCCGCAGCGAGGCCCAGTCGACCTCGTCGATCCCCGTGAACACGTTGTCCTCCCCAGGCGAAGTGCCAACTGATCGTGAGTCTGCACCACGCCACTGACAACGAAGCGGAATCGCGAGGTGACGGTGTGCCTACAACAGGCTCAACCGCCCGTCGGGCAGCGCCCGTTCCAGGATCGCGTCCAGGCCGGCGCCGTCGGGCAGGGTGCCGAAGGCGTGTCCCCAGTCGCCGCCCAGCCGGGTCGCGCAGAACGCGTCGGCGACGGCGGGCGGGGCGTGCCGGACCAGGAGGGAGGCCTGCAGGGTCAGTGCCATCAGCTCGACCAGGCGGCGCGCGGTGGTCTCGGAACCGGCGGCCAGCAGTCCCTCCAGGCGGGCCACCGCCGCGTCCAGTCGGGCGTCCGCGCCCCGGGCCAGGGCGAGTTCCTCGAAGAGCGCCTGCGCGGTACCCGGCTCCCGGCTCAAAGCCCGCAGCACATCAAGGGCGTTGACGTTCCCCGAGCCCTCCCAGATCGACAGCAGTGGAGCCTCGCGGTAGTGGCGGGGCATGCCGGAGTCCTCCACATAGCCGTTGCCGCCCAGGCACTCCAGGGCCTCCGCGGTGAAGGCCGGGCCCCGCTTGGTGACCCAGTACTTGCCCACGGCGGTGGCGATCCGCCGGAAGGCCGCCTCACCCGCGTCCCCGCGGACCGCCCGGTCGGCCGCCCCGGCCAGCCGCAGCGTGAGCGTGGTGGCGGCCTCGGACTCCAGGGCGAGGTCGGCCAGGACGTTGCGCATCAGCGGCTGGTCGATCAGCCGGGCCCCGAAGGCGCTGCGATGGCGCACATGGTGACCCGCCTCGACGAGCGTCTTGCGCATCAGCGTCGCCGACATCATCACGCAGTCCAGCCGCGTGCAGTTGACCATCTCGATGATCGTCTTGACCCCCCGGCCCTCCGGCCCGACCAGCCAGGCCACGGTTGCGTCGAACTCCGGCTCGGAGGAGGCGTTGGAGCGGTTGCCGAGCTTCTCCTTGAGGCGCTGGATGCGGAACGTGTTGCGGGTGCCGTCGGGCAGGACGCGCGGCACCAGGAAGCAGGACAGGCCTTCCGGGGCCTGTGCCAGCACCAGGAACACGTCGCACATCGGCGCCGAGGTGAACCACTTGTGCCCGCGCAGCGTGTACACGCCGGGCTCGGCGGTCGCCGTCGCCGTGGTCGAGTTCGTCCGGACGTCGGAGCCGCCCTGCTTCTCGGTCATCCCCATGCCCGCGAGCAGACCGGGCTTCTCGGTCGGCACCCGCAGACCCGGCTCGTACACGCGGCTGGTCAGCAGGGGTTCGTACACCTTGGCCAGCTCGGGCTGCGCGCGCAGGGCGGGGATCGCCGCGTACGTCATCGACGTGGGGCAGCCGTGCCCCGCTTCCGTGTGTCCCCACACCAACCCGCCCGCGGTACGGGCCACATGGGCACCCGGCCGCTCGTCCGCCCACGGGGAACCGGCCAGCCCCTCGGCGACCGCGGTGCGCATCAGGTGGTGCCAGCTCGGGTGGAAGTCGACCTCGTCGACGCGGTTGCCGTACCGGTCGTGCGTACGCAGCACCGGCTCATGGACGTTGGCCAGCTCGGCCCACTCCTGCGCCTCGGCACTGCCGGCCCCGAGACCCAGCCGCCGCAGATCCTCCTCGGCCCACCCGGCGCCCTCGCGGCGCACCCCCTCCAGCAGGGCGGTGTCCTCGGAGGCGTCGTACGGCGTCAGGGGAGGGGGCTGGTTGGTGACGTCGTGCGTGGCGTACTGCGGCTGCGTGGGGGAGGGTGTCGAGACCATGCCGACATGTTGCACCCTTCCTGCGGCTGTAGCAATGATGCAACAAGAAGACGCACGTACAGTACGTCCCCATGCGCATGAACGTCTCGGAGCGGCCCGGCGAGGTCGACCTGCGGCCCCTGTCCGCACGGTCGGTCGTGCTGAGCCTGCTGCTGGGCACGCACCCGCCGGAGCTCCCGGTCAAGGACCTCGTCCGCGCGGTGGAGCCCTTCGGCGTCGGCGGCTCCACGCTGCGTGCCGCGCTCAGCCGGATGGTGACCGCCGGTGACCTGCGGCGCACCGATTCCGTGTACCGGCTCAGCGACCGCCTGCTGGCCCGCCAGCGCCGCCAGGACGAGTCGGTGGACGCCCACACGCGCGCGTGGGACGGCGACTGGGAGATGGTGGTGATCACGGCGACCGGCCGCGGTCCCGCCGAACGTGTCGACCTGCGCGCCCGGCTGACCGCGCTGCGGCTCGCGGAACTCCGCGAGGGCGTCTGGCTGCGCCCCGCCAACCTCACCCGCCCGCTTTCCGAGGACCTGGTGCCGGTGGCCCGGTCCTTCACCTCCCGCCCCGACCGGCCGCCCCGCGAACTGGCCGCAGACCTCTGGCCGTTGGACGCCTGGGCCGCCACCGCCCGCGCCCTGCTGGCCCACATCGCGCGGGCGGACCGCCCCGCCGACCGGCTCACGGCCTTCGCCGCGGTCGTACGCCATCTGCTCACCGACCCCGTGCTGCCCCCCGAACTCCTGCCCGCCCGCTGGCCGGGGACGGCCCTGCGTGACGCCTATGCGGAGTACCGGCGCGAGTTCACCGGAGCCATCGGGACATGAGCCATCGGGACATGACAGGGCGGCCGTACGAAGCGCCGTGCGGGTGCGCTTCGTACGGCCGGATTCCCCGTGGGGGGCCTACTTGTAGGTGATGTCGGACGACGAGTACTTGCAGTACGTCCCGTCGGCGCCCGAGCCGTTCTTCGGCGGCTCCGCACCCGTGTTGTTCCCGATGTACTTCTGGCAGGGGACGATCTTCTTGCTGGAGTCCCCGACGATGGTGATCTTCTTCAGGGTCGCGCTGTCGCCGTAGTTGGTGTTGATCCCGACGAGCGCGCTGCCCTTGTAGGTCGCCTCGATGGTGTTGAGGTTGATGGTCCGCTTGTACTGCGTCTTGCAGTTGCCGCAACTGCGCACCAGCTTGCCGAAGTTCTGTACGGCGAAGTTGGAGACGTTCAGCGTCCCGGCGCCGTTGAACTGGAACACCTTGTCGCTGGCCTCCTTCGCGCCACCGCCGGAGACGGTGTACACGTTGGACGACGAGGAGCCGCGGAAGGTCGCCGCGTCCTCGCCGACGTCCTCCCACCACACGTTCTGCAGCGTGCAGCTGCCCTCGCAGTGGATGCCGTCCGCGGCGGGGGCGCCGATGATGACGTTCTTCAGAACGGTGCCGGCCGCCAGGTCCAGGATCGGGTCCTGGTCCTCGTTCTGGCCGCCGGTGCCGAGGTCACCGCTGCCGTAGAGGCGTTTCATCCCGTAGTCCTTGGTGCCGGACAGGGAGATGGTGGCGGTGACGGCCTGGCTGCCGTTGGCGGTGGGCCAGGTGGCGGCGCTCGCCGGCGAGACGCTATCTGTCATGATCATGACAGATGAGAGCCCGAGTGCGGCCAGGCCTCCGGCCAGTGCGCGCCGGCGGGCACGCGTGCGTGCTGGTGAAGTCATGTCCTGGTGCCTTCTTCCAGGTGGGGGGTGGGGTCAGAGCTTTCCGGCGCCCGCGCCGCCGGTCACCGAGGTGACGACGGACGAGGCCGGTTCGGCGGTGTAGCTGTAGGGCGGGCTGGTGAAGGTGCCGACCTGTGAGATCTCGGTGGTGGCGCCACCGAGATCGTTGCCCTTGAGGTTGGCGTAGCCGTCCTCGTCGCTGTCGCGGCTGGTGGTGACGGCGACCTCGGTGGAGCGGAACACGTTGTTCTCGACGAGCATCTGGGCGCCCATGCGCGAGTGCACGGCGGTCTCGGCGCCGACGACGTAGTTGTCGTAGAAGTGCCCGGTGCCGAAACGCAGGCTGGGGATGCGGGAGTTGACGTTGTCGAACCAGTTGTGGTGGTACGTCACCCGCAGATGCCCGGTGTCCTCACTGGCGTTGCTGTCGCTGTGGCCGACCAGGGAGCCCTTGTAGTGGTCCTTGAAGGTGTTCCAGGAGACCGTCACGTAGTCCGAGGCGTGGGTGATGTCGACCAGGCCGTCGTAGTAGTCCTTGCCATGGTCGCGGTCGGACGACAGGGAGTTGTGGTCGATCCACACCTTGGTCGACTTCTGGACGGTGATCGCGTCCGTGCCGACCGCCTTGCTGAGGTTCAGATTGCGGACGATCACGTTGGTCGCGTTCTTGAGTCGCAGTCCGCCGCCGGTGAACCCGGACGACGAACCGACGCCCAGCACCGTGGTGTTGGAGCCGATGTCGACCTGACCGCTCAGCGAGATCAGGCCACTGACCTTGACGACCTTCGAAGTGCTTCCGGCGACCGCCGACTTGAAGGCGCTGAGCGTCGAGACGGTCACCGCCGACGCGCTGCCGCCGCCGGTCGTGCCTGCGCCGAAGCCGACCGGCGAGGACTCGGCGGCCGAGGCGGACTGGGGAAGGGTGAGCACGGTGACCGTCACGAGGGCCGCAGCCGCGGCCGTCACCAGCGTGGATCTTTGCGCGTGTGTACGTGGGGGGCGAGTACGCATGCGGGTGCGTCCCTTCGGGAGGTCCAATTCGATCATGTATCTGAACGATGTACGTCATGCTGAACTCATCGCGCGAGCAATGTGGCGGTTTGACCCATCAGGGGCGCCTCTCGGTCACATCGCTGAACGGAACGTAGAGGGTAAGCGCTTTCTGGTCAACGCTTTGCGCAAAAGACATTCCGTCAGCCCTGGTGGGTGGCAAGGGCTTGTCCGGATCTGGGTGCCGAAGTGGTGTGGGAGCGCTTCCATGGCGGTCGTGTCCATGCCACCATGCGGGGCGGACGGTTCCCTTTTCCGGGAGATTCCCGAGAGATTCCGAGAGGTTTCCGAAAGGGGCGAGTCGATGACGACTCCGCGCACGCGTACGTTCGCAAGTGGACTGGTGTCGCTCCTGCTGGCGGTGGGCACGCTGGTCCTGTCACCCGGGCCGGCGAGCGCCGACGGGGCCGGCCGGGCGGGCCCGCTTCCGGGGTCGTTCACCTGGTCCTCGACCGGCCCGCTGATCAGCCCGCAACCGGACGCGACCCACCCGGTCGTCTCGGTCAAGGACCCGACGGTCTTCCGCTACAAGAATCGCTGGAACGTCTACATGACCACCGCCGACACCTCGGGCCGGTGGAGCCTCGCTTACACGAGCTTCGCCGACTTCGACAAGGCGGCGACCGCCCCGCAGACCTTCCTCGACACCAACCCGAACATCGGCACCCGGTACGCGGCCGCCCCGCAGGTCTTCTACTTCGCGCCGCAGAAGAAGTGGTACATGGTCTACCAGACCGGACCGCCGTCGTACTCCACCACCAACGACCCCACGGACCCGTCCAGTTGGAGCGCGCCGCGGAACTTCTTCGACAGTGAGCCGCCCGCCGTCACCGAGAACAAGGGCAGCGGCGGCTGGCTCGACTTCTGGACCATCTGCGACCGGGCCGACTGCTACCTGTTCTTCTCCGACGACAACGGCCACGAGTACCGCGCCCGGACCACGCTCGCCGAGTTCCCGAACGGTTTCCGGGACACCACCGTCGTACTCTCCGAGCCCAACCGCTTCGACCTCTTCGAGGCGAGCAACGTCTACCGGCTGGGCGACAACGGCACGTACCTGATGCTCGTCGAGGGCCTGGCCACCGGTTCGGACTGGCGCCGCTACTTCCGGGCCTGGACCGCCGACAGCCTCGACGGCACCTGGACGCCGCTCGCCGACACCGAGGCCAACGCCTTCATCCGCTCGAACAACGTGACCTTCGCGGACGGGCAGAGCGCCTGGACGACCGACTTCAGCCACGGCGAGATGATCCGCGACGGCGTCGACCAGACCCTCACGGTCGATCCCTGCCGACTGCGCTTCCTCTACCAGGGCATGGACCCGGGCGCGACCGGCGACTACTCCCAACTCCCTTGGCGTCTCGGGCTGTTGACCCAGACCGAGGCCTCCTGCTGAACACCCGTCGAGAAAGGAGCAAGGCCGTGTCCACCCGCACCCGCACAGCCGCGAACAGACCCCTGCGGAGGGTCCTCCTGGCGCTGGTGACCGCACTCGTGCCGTTACTCGCCGCGGTGACGCTCACCGCACCCCCGGCCACCGCCGCCGCGCGCGCGGCCGTACCCACCGCGACCCTCACCGAGGTCACGAACTTCGGCACCAACCCCAGCAACCTGCAGATGTACCTGTACGTCCCCGACAGCGTCACCGCACACCCGGCGGTCGTCGTGGCCGTGCACTACTGCACCGGCTCCGGGCCGGACATGTACAACGCCACCGAGTGGCACCAACTCGCCGACACCTACGGCTTCGTCGTGATCTACCCCTCGGTCACCCGGGCCAGCAAGTGCTTCGACGTCTCCTCGCCGCAGGCCCTGAAGCGGGGCGGTGGCAGCGACCCCGTCGGCATCAAGTCGATGATCGACTGGGTCACCCGCACCTACAACGCCGATACGACGAAGATCTTCGCGACCGGCATCTCCTCCGGCGCCATGATGACCAACGTCCTGCTGGGCGACTACCCGGACGTCTTCGCGGCCGGCGCCGCCTTCTCCGGCGTGCCCTTCGGCTGCTTCGCCACCACCGACGGCTCCGAGTGGAACAGCGCGTGCGCGAACGGCACGATCACGCACACCCCGCAGGAGTGGGGCGACCTGGTGCGGGGCGCCTACCCCGGCTACACCGGGCCGCGCCCGCGTATGCAGCTGTGGCACGGCACCGAGGACGCGACACTGCGCTACCCCAACTTCGGCGAGGAGATCAAGGAGTGGACCAACGTGCTCGGCGTCAGCCAGACCCCGGCCGCCACCGACACTCCCGTCTCCGGCTGGACCCGCACCCGCTACGGCTCCACCGGTGACCAGGCCCCCGTCGAGGCGATCAGCCTCCAGGGCGTGGGCCACAACCTCTACACGTACGGCATGGCGTCCCGCGCCCTCACCTTCTTCGGTCTCGACAGCTCGGGTCCCGCGCCCCAGCCGCAGCCCGGCGCCTGCAAGGTGACCGCCACCACCAACGCCTGGAACACGGGCCTGACCGCCTCCGTGACCGTCACCAACACCGGCACGACGACGATCAACGGCTGGCAGCTCGCCTTCACCCTGCCCACGGGGCAGACGATCACCAACGGCTGGGGCGCCACCTATGCGCCGAGCACCGGGGCGGTGACGGCCACGAACGCCTCGTACGACGGGACGATCGCCCCGAACGCGAGCGTGTCCATCGGCTATCAGGCGAACCACACGGGGAACAGCGCGGCGCCGGCCGCCTTCACGCTCAACGGGACGGCCTGCACGGCGGGTTGACCTTCTCGCGTCCTCCTGGGGTCGGAGGCGTCCGGCTTCGGCCCACAGGATGTCTCCATCATGGGCACAGTAAGCGCTCACGTTCTTCGCGGTTACGTCCCACCCGCTCTGATTTATTTGCTGGTCGGCCGTACCGCACCGAGAAGGATCATTCCTGTGACACCGAACGCGACCCACAACGACCACCTACCGGTCTACGACAGCCTCGTCCGCGAACGCGGCGACGTCGTCGCGGAGACCCGCGAAGTGGCCGAGAAGGCGCAGCACCAGGCGCTGCAGGGGCTCCACGGATACCCCGTGGCCGATGCGGACCTCTCGGACTTCGACCCGCAGTGAGACCCTCGGCGGGCCCTAGACCGAGCGGTGGTACTGCTCCGGCACGTGCACATCCCCGCCCAGCTCCCGCGCCGCGTGCCGCGCCCACGACGGGTTGCGCAGCAGCTCGCGGCCCAGCAGCACCGCGTCCGCCTCGCCGTTGGCCAGGATCTTCTCGGCCTGTTCGGCGTCCGTGATCAGTCCTACGGCGGCGACGGGCAGGGACGTCCCGGACTTCACCCGGGCCGCGAACGGCACCTGGTAGCCGGGCCGGACCGGGATGGTCACGCCGGAGGCGTTGCCGCCGGTCGAGACGTCGAGCAGGTCGATGCCGTGGCGCTCGAGGTCGGCGGCGAAGCGGACCGTGTCGTCGGCACTCCAGCCGCCCTCCTCCAGCCAGTCGGTCGCCGAGACACGGAAGAACAGCGGCTTGTCCGCCGGCCACACCGCCCGTACGGCGTCCACGACTTCGAGCGCGAAGCGGGTGCGGTTCTCGTACGAGCCGCCGTAGGCGTCGGTGCGGTGGTTGGAGTGCGGCGAGAGGAACTCGTTGATCAGGTAGCCGTGGGCGCCGTGGATCTCGGCGACCTCGAAGCCGGCGGCGAGGGCGCGGCGCGCGGCGTCCGCGAACCGGCCGACGATCTCGCCGATCTGATCGTCCGTCAACTCGTCCGGTACCGGGTGCCGTTCATCGAACGGGACCGCACTCGGGGCGAGCGGCTGCCAGCCCTGCGCCTCCGGTCCGAGGGGCGCGCCGCCCTTCCACGGGCGGTCGGTCGACGCCTTGCGGCCGCCGTGTGCCAGTTGGATGCCAGGCACCGTGCCCTGCGAGACGAGGAAGCGGGTGATGCGGCGGAACGCCGCCACCTGTGTGTCGTTCCAGATGCCCAGGTCGTACGGGGAGATCCGGCCCTCGGGCGACACGCCGGTGGCCTCGACGACGATCAGCCCCGTGCCTCCGGCCGCCCGCGCCGCGTAGTGCGCGAAGTGCCAGTCGTTCGGTGCGCCGGTGTCGGGGCCCTCCGTCGCGGCCGAGTACTGGCACATCGGCGCCATCCAGACCCGGTTCGGGAGGGTCACGTCGCGCAGGGTGAAGGGCTGGAAGAGGGCGCTCATGCGGAGCTGCTCCGTTCTCGCGGGACGAAAGGCGCTCGTACGATAGGCATCGTAGTACGGCAAGTGTCAAACTACGATGCCTCTCGTACAATGGCTGCCGTGAGTACCCCCGCCCCCGCCCCCGTCCCCGCCACCGCCGGCCGCGACCTGCCGCACCCCGCCCGCGACGACCTCCGGCTGGAAGCCGTGCTGCACGCGCTCTCCGACCCGATGCGGCTGCGGATCGTGCGAGAGCTCGCCGCCGACGGCGACGAGCTCTCCTGTTCGCAGTTCGAGCTGCCGGTCACCAAGTCCACGTCCACGCACCACTTCCGGGTGCTGCGCGAAGCGGGGGTCATCCGGCAGATCTACCGGGGCACGGCCAAGATGAACGGCCTGCGCCGCGAGGACCTAGACGACCTCTTCCCGGGACTCCTCGACGCCCTGCTCGCCGCCGCCACTCGGCAGGACGCCCGCCTCGGCGGGTGAACCCGCCTTCGAGGGAAGGTGGTTGAAGAGCAGGTTCAGCACGATCGCCGTCAGACAGCCCGCGCTGATACCGCTGTTCATCACCGTCTGGAACCAGTCCGGGAACTTCTCGTAGACCGTCGGCACCCCGACCGGCAGCATGCCCACGGCCACCGGGACGGCCACGACCGTGAGGTTGTGGTTGTCCTTGAAGTCCACCTGGGCGAGGGTTCTGAGGCCGCTCGCGGCCACCGTCCCGAACATCACCAGACCGGCGCCGCCCAGCACCGGCGCCGGCACGGCCGCGACGACCGCGCCCAGCTTGGGCAACAGGCCGAGCAGGACCAGGATGCCGCCCGCGGTGGCCACCACCCAGCGGCTGCGGACGCGGGTCATGCCGACGAGGCCCACGTTCTGCGCGTACGCCGTGTACGGGAAGGTGTTGAAGACGCCGCCCAGCACGGTCGACAGTCCGTCCGCGCGCAGTCCGTCCGCGAGCGGGCGCGGCTCGACCCCGCGGCCCGTCATCTCGCCGACCGCGATCAGGTCACCGGTCGTCTCGGTCATCGTCACCAGCGCCACCACCAGCATCGAGATGATCGCCGAGGCATGGAAGGTGGGCGTGCCGAAGTGGAACGGCGTGCTGATGCCCACCCAGTCGGCGTCCCCGACCCCGCTGAAGTCCGTGAACCCGAAGGGCACCGCCACCGCGAGCCCCACCAAGATGCCGAGCAGCACCGCGATCCGGCTGAGGAACGCCGGCGCGAACCGCTGCACACCGAGCACCACCAGCAGCACGAAGCCGGCCAGCGCCAGGTTCTTCGGCTCCCCGAAGTCCTTCGAACCGACCCCGCCCGCGGCCCAGTTGCCCGCGACCGGAAGCAGGGACACCCCGATGATCAGGATGACCGTGCCGGTGACCAGCGGTGGGAAGAACCGCAGCAGCTTCCCGAACGCAGGCGCGAGCAGCATGATCGCGAGCCCCGCGACGATCACCGAACCGTAGATCGCGGGCAGTCCGCCGCCCGTCGTCCCGATCAGCACCATCGGCGACACCGCGGCGAACGTACAGCCCTGCATGATCGGCAGCCGCACACCGAACCGCCAGACGCCCACGCACTGGATGAGCGTCGCGATACCGCAGACCAGCAGGTCTGCGGTGATCAGATACGCCAGGTCCGAGGGCGACAGCCTCATCGCACCGCCCACGATCAGCGGTACGGCCACCGCGCCGGCGTACATCGCGAGCACGTGCTGGAGGCCGAAGGCGGCCAACTGTCGTGCGGGTGGGACCTCGTCGACGGGATGGACAGGGGTGGTCGTGGCCATGGGCACTCCAGAGCGGCGGAGGGGAGGGGGCATCCGAACAGCACGAGACCGTAAGAGGCTTAAACAGTTTGTTGATTTCTGGGTTGTTGCCGATGTGTGTCCTGCCCACCGATCCCCGTCCGACTCTGCTGCGAGGCCGTCGTGCGCGTTCGTCACGGAGCCGTCGTCCGCGCCGCCGCGAGCAGCGACTCCCAGTCCGCCAGCTTGACCACACTCCGCCCCAGCGAGGCCCCGAGCGCCGCCTCGGCCCGCTCGATGGCCTGCCAGCCCGTCCACGGCACCGGCTCGACGCCCGCCGCGCGCAGTGCCGTGAGCGGATCCCCGGGCAGGTCCTTCGCCGCGAGCGCAGGGGCGTCCTCCAGCAGTGATGTCGCCGTCTCCTTGGCGTCCGGCCGGTTGGTGCCGATGACCCCGGTCGGGCCCCGCTTGATCCAACCGGCCACGTACTCGCCCGCCGCGACGACACCCTCGCGCAGCACACGCCCGCCGAGATGCGGCACGGTCCCGCCCTTCGCGTCGAAGGGCAGCCCCTCCAACGGCACTCCGCGATACCCCACGGACCGCAACACCAACTGCGCCTCGATCTCCTCGAACTGCCCCGTCCCGGTCACCCCGCCGAGCCCGTCGGGCACGGTCCGCTCGAAGCGCACGGCGCCCACGCGCCCCCCATCGGCGAGGAGCTCGACGGGGCGCAGGAAGAAGCGCAGGGTGATGCTGCGAGGAGTGCTCGCAGCGAGGCCGGTCGTGTTGTTCGCCCACCCCCGCAGCACCTCCACGTTGCGCCGCTGGGCCGCCGGCAGTGCGGACGGGTCGGTGTATGCCGGGTCCAGTGCCAACTCCGCCGGGTCCACCGCCACTTCGGCGTCCGGCAGACGGCTCAGCTCGCGCAGTTCCTTCGTGGTGAACCGGGCCTGGGACGGGCCGCGGCGGCCCACCATGTGGATGTCGGTCACCCGGCTCGCGGCCAGGGCGGTGAGTGCGGCCTGGGGCACGTCGGTCGGGGCCAGTTCCGTCGCGCCCCGGGCCAGCATCCTCGTCACGTCCACCGCGACGTTGCCCGCACCGATGACCACGGCCGAGCGGGCGTCACGGACGAAGCCGTCCTCGCCGGCGTCCGGATGGGCGCTGTACCAGGACACGAACTGCGTCGCCGACCAGCTGCCCGGCAGGTCCTCGCCCGGGATGCCCAGATGCCGGTCGGTCGCCGCGCCCACGCAGTACACCACCGCGTGGTACAGCTCCCGCAGCCGCTCGGCCGACACCCCGCCGGGCCCGATCTGGACGCCGCCCAGGAACCGCACCCGCTCGTGCTCCAGCACCGCACGCAGGTTGTTCTGCAGGGACTTGATCTTCTCGTGGTCCGGCGCCACGCCGTACCGCACCAGGCCGTACGGGCACGGCAGCCGGTCCAGGACGTCGACGCGCACCCCGGAGTCCAGCTGGACGAGGCTCTGGGCGGTGTAGCACCCGCTCGGCCCGGAGCCGACGACGGCGACATGCAGCACGGCGGAACTCCTTACGACAGGAGATCGCTGACGACTCCAGCATCGCACCGGCGGTGCTGCGCTGACAGGGTGCAGGTGCGCCACACGGGTGTGGGTCCATTCGTATGGAGTGTGATCATGAGGTTACTTTGTGTATGCGCTGGAAGCATCCTGTCCTCATCCTTCTGATCGTTTCCCGACGGACGGCGTGGTGTCCGTGTGGCCCGCGTGGGAGGTTCAGGAGGACGAGAGCGTCACGAAGTGGTTCACCGTCCGGCTGGCGTGCCCGGACGGCGCCCGCGTCGACGCGCTCGCCGACTGGATCGAGGGGCCGTGATGTGCGCGACGGGACGCAGCCGCCGCAAGTCAACTGAGGATGAATCCGCAGGCCCGGGACGCGGGCTTCCTGACGCCCAGCCATGCACGCCGCTGACCCGCCCCGTCGCCTGGTCGAGTCGGCCGGTCCACCCTCCCCGCCGACGGTCACAGCAGCGAGCGCATCCGTGTGATCTCGCTCGTCTGCTGGGCGATCACGTCGTCGGCCATCTCCTCGACCAGGATGTTGTTGCCCTGGGCCTTCACATCCGTGGCCATGGTGATCGCGCCCTCGTGGTGGGTGATCATCAGGGTGAGGAAGAGCTCGTCGAAGGCCTTGCCCTCCGCCGCGCGTAGTTTCTTCAGTGGGGCCTCCGTCGCCATGCCGGGCATGGCCTCGTGGTCGTGGTCGTCGGCGTTCTCCGCCTTGCCGTGGGTCTTCAACCAGCCCCGCATCGCGGTGATTTCGGGCCCCTGGGCGGCGGCGATGCGTGCCGCCAGTCGCTTGACCTGAGTCGACTCGGCCTGGCGCGGGGCGAGTTCGGTCATCTCCAGGGCCTGGGTGTGGTGCCGGATCATCATGCGGGCGTACGCGACGTCCGCGGAGTTGGGGGAGTCGTCCTCGGCGCGCTGTTCGGCGGCGTCGGCGGCGGAGAGGGTGCGGTTCACCTCGCCGGGCCTGCCCGGCACGATCACCGAAGAGCCGCTCGGCGCCGACGACTTGGCGTCGGAGCCGGAGTCGCAACCCGTCAGCGCCGACAGGGCCAGAGCCGTCACGGCCAGGGCTCTCCATGACCGAGAGAAGACCTTCATTACGACTTCATTGCCATCTATTGATCTGGGCATGATAAAGACGATACTTCGGGGGTGCGTGAACCGTTCCGCCACCAACGGAACAAGGGAGGAAACAGTGATCCTGTCGAACGCGTCCCGAACCCGGCACAGACGCCTGGGAGTTGCCGCCGCCGCGGCCGGTCTCCTGGCCGCGCTGCTGACCGCGGGTCCGGCCGCCGCGACCCCCGACCCCGGGGACGCCCCGGCCGCCAAGAAGGAGGTATCCGAGAGCGCCCGGGCCGAGGCGGCCGCGGCCATCGGGAGCGGTGAGATACCCGGCCAGGACGAGACCGCCCACTCCGCCAACATCGAGCCCCTGGTCAACATCCCCAAGGACGCACTGGCCGGCACCAACTCGGACCTCGCCTTCCAGGGCCGGTACGCCTTCGCCGGCAACTACGACGGCTTCCGCATCTTCGACATCGGCAACCCGAAGGCGCCGAAGACGGTCGCCCAGGTCCTGTGTCCCGGCTCGCAGAACGACATCTCCGTCTCCGGAGACCTGCTCTTCCTGTCCACCGACTCCTCGCGCAGCGACAGCAGTTGCAACAGCACCACGCAGCCCGCGACCGAGAAGGCCTCCTGGGAGGGCATGAAGGTCTTCGACATCAGCGACATCAGGAACCCCAGGTACGTCGCCGCCGTCGAGACCGCCTGCGGCTCGCACACCCACACGCTCGTCCCCGAGCGCCGCAACGTCTACATCTACGTCTCCTCGTACTCGCCGAGCGCCACCTACCCCGACTGTCAGCCGCCGCACGACGGGATCTCCGTCATCAAGGTGCCCCGCAGTCACCCCGAGAAGGCCGCGGTCGTGGGCTTCCCGGTGCTCTTCCCCGGTGACGGCCCGGACGGCGGCGGCAACCCGGGCGCGCCCACCAACCCGGGCGTCTCCAAGACCACCGGCTGCCACGACATCACCGTGCTGCCCTCGAAGGACCTGGCCGCGGGCGCCTGCATGGGCGACGGCATCCTGTTCTCCATCGAGGATCCCGAGCACCCGAAGGTCATCGACCAGGTCCAGGACAACGTCAACTTCGCCTTCTGGCACTCGGCGACCTTCAACCAGAGGGCCGACAAGGTCGTGTTCACGGACGAGTTGGGCGGCGGAGGTGCGGCCACCTGCAACGCGGCCGTCGGTCCGGACCGCGGTGCCGACGGCATCTACGACATCGTCGGCAAGGGAGACAAGCGCAAACTGGTCTTCCGCAGCTACTACAAGATCCCCCGCCACCAGGCCGACACCGAGAACTGTGTGGCCCACAACGGCTCGCTGATCCCGGTCAGGGGCAAGGACATCATGGTGCAGGCCTGGTACCAGGGCGGCGTCTCCGTCTGGGAGTTCACCGACTCCGCGCACCCGAAGGAGATCGCCTACTTCGAGCGCGGCCCGCTGACCACGGACACCCTCAGGGTCGGCGGCTCGTGGTCGGCGTACTACTACAACGGCCACATCTACTCGAACGACATCGCCAAGGGCCTCGACGTCCTCAAACTCACCGACCGGCGCACCGATCCGGCGAAGTGGGTCCGGCTGGACGAGCTCAACGTCCAGTCGCAGCCGGACTACTTCGACTGATCGGGCCGGCCGTGCTCCTCGTCCGGACCGTCGCCGGTCGCGAAGAACCGTGACAGGTCGGTCTCCCGAGTCCCGCCGGACGCTTCCCCAGAGTCCGGCGGGACGCCCATCTCCCAGTCGAGCCGGTAGCGCTCGAAGAGCTCGGCCCGCAGGGTCGTGATCGGCATCGGCGCATTGGGCAGCACCATCGCGTAGACGGCACCCATCAGCAGCGACCGCAGCATCGGATAGTCCGTGTCGACGTCCGCCGACCCGTGCCGTACGACGGTGTCCCGCAACAACTCGGCCAGCCGCTGCTGCTCCGGGCACTGCACGAACCCCTCCGCCTGCAGCAACCCCGCCATGTGCTGACGCATCAGCACGGGCCGGTCCCGGGCCAGCTCCAGGATCGCGTCCACGGCCCGCGCCATCCGCTCCCGCCCGTCCTCGGTACGCGGCTCCCGCTCCAGCGCCTCCTCCAGCGTCCGGTGCATCAGCCGGTGCACCGCGGACTGCACGAGCTGCCGCTTGCCCGGGAAGTAGTAGGACACCAGGCCGCGCGCCGAACCGGCCCGGTCCGCGATGTCGCCGAGTGTCGTCGCCTCGTAGCCGTGCTCGCCGACCATCTCGACGGCCGCCTGCAGGAGCCGCTCCCGGGAACGTCTCCGCAACTCTTCATTGACCGAGGCGCTGCGCGGGGACATGCTGTAACTCCTGCGTTGACTGGCTGCCAGCCAACTATACTCAGCGCATCCGGGCCGATGCCTCCAAGGATCTGGTCGGGGCTGCCGTCTGTCTGGGGCGACGCGGGGGATCGTCTCAGGCGGGCGGTTTCTTCGCCCCTGAAGGTGTCCTGAGGCGACTACTTGCGCGGTCCTCGTCGTTCGAACCCTGCCGCACAGCGCCCCTGCCGTCCCTACAGTGGTCAATCGGTGCCGAGCCGAGGAGGCGTACGGACATGGAACAGGACCAGCGGATCCTGGGCAGGATCACGGAGATGGTCGAGGACGAGCGGAAGCTGCGCGCGTCGCTCGCGTCCGGAGAGATCGACAACGAGACGGAGCACCAGCGGCTGGGGCAGCTGGAGCGAGAGCTCGACCAGTGCTGGGACCTGCTGCGGCAGCGGCGTGCCAAGGAGGAGTTCGGGGAGAACCCGGACGAGGCGAGCGTACGGCCGTCGTCGCAGGTGGAGGGCTACCTCGAGTAGCGGCCCGGGTCAGTCGACCAGGGCCAGCACCGGACGCAGCCCGTCCGGCCGCCGGTCCGCCGGCAGATGGTCCACGAAGTGGACCTGACAGCCCAGGACGGCCGCACCGCCGTCCGCCTCCCGGCTGTCGCCGACCATCAGCACGTCGCGGGGTTCGACCTCGAGCGCCTCGCAGGCGATGGCGAACAGCCGTGGGTCGGGCTTCTGGATGCCGTGTTCGTACGACAGCACGTACGCGTCGACGAATCGGTCCAGGTTGTGCGCCTCGAAGACCGGGCGCAGATCCCAACCGATGTTGCTGATCACGCCGATGCCGAGCCCCTGTTCGCACAGCCCGTAGAGCACTTCGGCGGCATCGGGATACGGGGTCCACGCGGCCGGCGTCATGTGCCGGTCGTAGAGCAGATCATGCAAGTCCGAGTCGGGAAGCGGTACTTGGCGGGAGAGCCCGGTATAGGCGGCCCGATGCAGCTCCGCGCTCTCGTCCCGCAGCCGCCACACCTCGGCGAGCTCCTCGGGCACGTGCGACGGGGCCACCCCACCGGCCAACGCCCCCGCCGCCTCCAACGCCTTGGCCGTCTGCACCATCTCCGGCTCCGGCAGCACGATCCCGGCCTCCTTCAGCCCGCCGCGCAGCCAGGACTCGGTGGACTGGATACGGAAGAGGGTGCCGGAGAAGTCGAAGAGGACAGCGAGCATGGGGGGATCCTACGGGGCGATGGTTCAGGTGCGTTCCTGCACGAGCTTGACGCGGTGACCCTCAGGGTCGCGCAGCCAGGAGCACCGAAGTCGTCCGTCGGGCGGGTCGGCCGGGCTCGTCAGTGACTCGCCTCCCGCATCGAGCGCCGTCCGGTGCAGCTCGTCGAGATCGGCGCACCCCAGGACGACCTCGGTGTTCTCACCGGGCGCCGTGGCGATGCCGAACAGTTCACGGCCCACACTGGCCGAGCTGAACCCGATCCGGACGCCCGCGGCCTCCATCTCGGCCTGGTGCGGCTCGCCTTCGGAAGGAAAGCGGAACTTCTCCGGCATCCCGAGGCCACGGAAGAACGCCGCGCAGCGCTCACGTCGGCGCATCACAGGTTCACCTGAACAGCCACGAATGCCGTCCTTTACGCTGGCCGACCAGGCCCGTCGGCTTCGGCGAAGCGGACGGCACCCACCGCCGGTGCACCGCCACGGCGGCCGCCACCAGCGTCGCCCCCAGCAGCCAGCCGCCCATCACGTCCGACGGCCAGTGGACGCCCAGCCACACCCGGGTCAGGCCGACACCGATCACCGAGATCACCGCCACCCACAGGGCCGTACGCCACCGGGTGCGGCCGGTGCCGTAGTGGTGGACGAGCCACAGCAGGAGGCCGCAGGCGACGGTCGCGGTCATCGCGTGCCCGGAGGGGAAGGCCGAGTAGTGGGCCGAGTCGACGGGGTCGCGCCAGACGGGGCGGGGGCGGTCGACCGCCGCCTTGAGGGACTGTTGGAGCACCGAGCCCAGCGCGACCGTGATCGCGAGCCACAGCGCCGTCCGCCATGCCGAACGCCGCCATGCCAGCCACACCACGACGATTGCCGTGATCAGACGCATCGTCCACGGGTCCCAGACCCAGTCCGTCAGGATGCGGAAGACGTGGGTGAGGCCGGGCTCTTCCACGGCCCAGCGGTGGGTGGTCCGGGCGATGTCGCCGTCGAGGCCGAACAAGGGGTGCCACTCGACCGCGACCAGGACGAGGAACAGGGACGAGCACAGCGCGAGGGCGGCTGCGGCGCGGGCGGCGGGGCGGTGGTCGGGCGGGCGGGGCGGGGAGTCGACGGACGGGGAGTGCATGAAGTGATCCTCGCCGACGGTTGGGGCGGGAGGCCAATACGGGGTGGTTTCTGCGTCTCCCGGCTCTCCTGCCCGGAAAAGCTCCTCCTACCCCAACGCCCGCAACCCCGGCACGAACGCCACCAGCACCGGCACCGCCGGCACCAGCGCGGCCGTCGCCGTCAGCCCCAGTCGGTGGATGGCCGGGAGTCGGTCGGGTGGGGTGAGAAGGCGGTGGACGCGTTGCGGGACGTGGGCCTGGGGTGTGGGGGAGGGGCCGAACACGCCCCGGTCCTCGTTGAGTTCGACCAGGGCGAGCGCGGTGGTCAGCCGGCCGTGGCGGCGGGAGGCCATGTCGTCGGCGGCCAGTTCGACCAGCCGGTGCATCTCGTCGCGGAACGCCGCGAACACCGGCACCTGCGGAAACCCGCCGGCCAGCGCCGCCGAGCAGTGCAGCAGCCAGTCGTGCCGGGCCTGCGCATGCCCCTGCTCGTGCGCGAGGACGGCATCCAGCTGCCGCCCCTTCAGCCGGCGCAACGCGGCCGTGGTGACCACGAGTCGGGGCGCCGCGCCGGCGAGCCACCAGGCGTCGGCCCGCTCGCCCTCCAGCACGACCAACTGCCCGCCCGTGGGCTCCTCCCCGGGCAACAGCGGTGCACGGACGAGGAGTTCGGCCCGCCGTCGCCGACGTCGCGTACGCGCCCGTACGACCTCACGGACCAGCATCGCCCCGCTCCACAGCCCGGCCCCCGCGAGCACCACCGCGGTCACCGCCGCCCAGGGCCCGGTCGTCCGCAGCGCGTACGCGTCCACGACCCCGTGCGGCGCCGTGGCGAACACATCGCCCCGCACCGCCTGCCAGGCGGCCGCCGCGCTCAGCGTCATCGACAGCGCACAGCACACCAGTACCGCCGCCACCACGCACTGCCACACCCACAGCGCGACCACCGGCTCCCGGTCCGGCCAGTCGGCCCGGGCGAGCAGCCGGGGAGCGACCACGGCGGCCAGCGCGCCGAGCAGCAACAGTGCCGCGGGGACCATCATGGCGATCACCCTATGAGCGGCCCGCCCTCCGCGACACCGGCTGCCACGGCAAAGTGACGCAGGCAACGGTCGCGAGGCAGCGGCCCGCCGGCTCAGAGCGTGATCAGCATCGCCGTCATGGCGATCCCCATCGACAACCGGCACGCCCGCGCCAACTCCGGTCGGTCGCCCCATCCCGCGGCGCCTTCGCCGCCCGCGGCGACGGGTATCAGCCGTACGCCGGACAGCAGCACATAGCCCGTGAAGTAGAGCAACAACACCCCCGTCACCAGCGGGACCCCGGACGAACTCCCGTGCCCGGCATGGTGTCCGGGCGAGGCGGCCATCACGACCGCCATGTAGACCATGGCCGAGGTGCCGACCAGATGGTGCAGATGGTGCGCGTCCGTACGGGCCGACCACAGGGCGCGCAGCGCGGCGGCACCGAAAACGGCCGCGTAGAGCGGCCAGGTCCACGACGGCGGGCTGAAGACCGCCGTCGGTACGGCCATCGCCGCCATCCCGAACCCCATCAGCGCCTCGCCCCCCGCGGCCCGGCGCTGCTCCTCGACGGTGCTGCGCATCCGCAGCAGACAGTAGGCCCCGGTCGCCGCACACAGCGCGACCAGCAGCCAGCCGGGCGAAGCCGGTCCGTGCACGCGCACCTCCCCGCTCGAAGGTCTCGACAGTCCGTCGATGCCCGGGCCATGCGGCGCGCACGCGAGCGCAAGGATGTACACGGGGGGCATTCGAGGGAGCACGGCGGGTGAGCGGGGTGCTGGGGGTATTCTTTACGAGTAAAACACCTGCTAATGTTATGTCACATGGCACACCTTCCGTTGGCCGGCGTGCTGCGCCTGGGCCGCCCCTCCGACATCTGGTTCAAGCCCGCCCTGAGCGTGGTCGCCGCGGTCGCCCCGCCCAACCTCACCCTCCTGGCGCTCGGCCGGCTCGACCTCGCCGTGTACACGATGGCCGGATCGCTGTGCGCCCTCTACGCCCACAACCGCCCGTACGCCGCCCGGGCCCGCGCCCTCACGTGGGTCGTCCTCGGCATGGTCGGCGGCCTCGCCGTCGCCCTGACCGCGGCCTCCGTCACCTCGAGCGCGGTCGTGCTGGTCACCGTCGGCGCCCTGCTCGCCGCCGTACAGAAGGTGCTGTGCGACGCGACCCGTATCGGCCCGCCCGGCAATGTGGTGCTCACCTTCATCAGCTCCGCCTCCCTCTTCGCCCCGCAGACCCTCGCCCAGGTCCCGGGACATCTCGCCCTGGCTCTCGCGGCGGGCGCCTGGGCCTGGCTCGTCGGCATGGCACCCGGTCTGCTGCGCCCGCACGGCCCCGAGCGCAGGGCCACCGCCCAGGCCCTGAACGCCGCCGCCGCGTATGCCGCAGCCCACCCGGCAGGCGACGGGCACCCCCGCTCCCGTGCCGCGGCGGCCGCCGCCATCCAGGCCGCCTGGCAGACACTCCTGGCGACGGGGCACCCCCGCACCCGGCGCGCCCTCGAACGCCTCGTCGTCCGCGCCGAGGTCGCCCTCGCCGCGCCCGCCGACTCCGACCCCGAGCTGCTGCGCACCTGGGCGTGCGAGGTGTGCGGCACCGGCCCGGTCCCCGAGCTGCACGACCCGCGCGGCACCGACGAACTCCTCGGTGCCGAAGCCGAACTCGCCGCCCCCGCACGCCCGTTGTGGACCAGGCTCGGCCCGCTCACCCCCCTCGCGATCCGTACCGCCCTGGGCTGCGCCCTGGCCGGCTACGCCTCCCTCGCCCTCGGCATAGGCCGCCCGTACTGGGCCCTGGTCACCGCCGCCTCCCTCTACCAGGCCAACCTCGCGCTCACCTGGAGCCGCGGCGTCCAGCGCGTCGTCGGCAACCTCGTCGGTGTGCTCCTCTTCGCCGCCGTCGCCCCGCTCGCCCACCTGGGCCAGGCGGCCCTGGTCCTCGTCTGTCTCGCCTTCAACTTCGGCGCCGAGGCCCTGATCAGCCGCAACTACTGGCTCGGCAGCGTCTGCGTGACCCCGATGGCTCTGCTCATCACCGAGTTCACCCGCTTCCAGGAACCCGGACAGCTGATCACCGAGCGGGTCGTCGACACCGTGGTCGGCGCCCTGGTCGGCTTCCTCGCCGCCGTCGCCGTCACCAACCGGCGCGCCGGTGACCGAGTGGAGCAGGCGTTGGCCACCGCCGAGCGCGCCCGTGAGCGCACCGCCCGCCTCCTGGCCGAGCCCGCCCCCGCACCCGCCGCCCTGGAGGCCTCGCGTCGCTCCCTCGCCGCCGCGCTGGCCGACCTGCGCGCCACGCTCGACGCCGCCTCCGGCGAGTGGTGGCAGCGCGCCCTGCCCCAGGAGCGGGTCGTGCGCGCCGAGCAGACCGGACACCGTACGCTCGCCGCAACGGTACGGCAGCAGGGGCTGCACTGGAGCGCGAGCTCGGAGGGCATACGGCCATGACGGCAGCGAACGGGCGGCAGGCGGGCGTGACCAGGGGCGACACCGTCTCCGCGGTCGTCCTGCAGTGGCAGGCCGTCCACCCCGACCTCGACACCGGTCCCATGGAGATCATCGGCCGCATCAACCGCTGTGCCGCCCTCCTCCAGCAGGCCGAGGACGCCCCGCTGCGCCGGGCCGGCCTCAGCCGCTCCGAGTTCGACCTGCTCGGCGCCCTGCGCCGCACCGGCCACGAACTCACCCCCAGCGAGCTCGCCCGCGAGACCTTCTCCTCCGGTGCCGCCGTCACCAAGCGCCTCAAGCAGCTCACCGAACGCGGTCTGGTCGAACGCCGCGGCGACACCCGCGACCGCCGCGTCGCCCATGTCCGCCTCACCGACACGGGCCGCGAGCTCGTCGACGGAATCCTCCCGGAACAACTCGCCTACGAGACCGCCGTACTCTCCGTCCTCGCCCCGCAGGGTCAGGACGAACTCGCCGACCTGCTCGGGGAGTTGCTCGGCCGACTGGAGGGCAGCCCGAGCGCCCTGCGCACCTGAGCGGTGGCTTTCGGAAGTTTCGGTGGCCGGGCGCCCGTTGACGTGATCCCGCTGTGGTCCTTACGTTCGACCAGGCCGGTTCGGATCGTCGGCCGATGTACGACATGCCGAACGAAAGAGGTTCCCGTGAAGGCCGAGACGCTCACCGTCGACCTGGGTACGGAAACCGGCCCCTTCCACGGCGGCGCCAGCGGCACGCTCTACGGCGTCTACGGCGACGGCGTACCCAGCCGCACCGTCGTCGAGGGCATGTACGTCCGCACGGTCACCACCAAGGCCCAGGACGGCGTCCAGCACCCCGGCGCCGACGCCCTGGAGATCCTGCCGTCCTTCGTCGCGGCGGGCGGCAAGGACGTGTACATCTACTTCCCCGACCTGCACCGCGGCTTCCCCTACGAATGGCCGGGCGCCACCGGCGAGGAGAAGCTCACCACCTATCTGGGCCACGTCCGCCGCCAGGTCGAGCAGGTGCGGACACTGGGCGCGCTCACGTCCCATGTCGTGTACGTCCCGTTCAACGAACCCGAGGGCAACATGTTCGGGACGGGGGAGTGGAGCTACGACGGTGTCTCCTGGCACACCGAACCCGGCCCCTTCTTCGCGGCCTGGACGGCCGCCCACCGCCTCATCAGGGAGATCGACCCCGGCGCACGTATCGCCGGCCCCAACACTTGCATCCTCTACCCCGAGGTGCGCGGCTTCCTGGAGTACGCCAAGGAGCACGACGTCCTGCCCGACGTGATCACCTGGCACGAGCTGTCCTCACCGGACGAGGTCCGTACGAACGTCGCCAAGTACCGTGCGCTGGAAGAGGAGTTGGGCATCGGCCCGCTCCCCGTCAACCTCAACGAGTACGCCCACAACTACCACCTCTCCGTCCCCGGGCAGATGATCCAGTGGATCGCCGCGATCGAGGAGTCCAAGGTCGACGCCGACATGGCGTACTGGAACATCGCCGGCAACCTCAACGACTCGGCCGTGGAGGCCAACAAGGGCAACGGCCAGTGGTGGCTGTTCAACGCCTACGGCCAACTGTCCGGCAGCACCGTCCGGGTCACCGCCCCGCACCCCAACGTGCAGTACACGCTCCAGGGGGTCGCCGCGCTCGACCGGGAGAAACGGCAGGCGCGGGTGCTGTTCGGCGGCGCGGGCGGAGCGGCGGACCTGGTCGTCGAGGGCGCCGACCCGGAGGTCTTCGGTACGCGGGTTCATCTGCGGCTGCAGGAGATCCCCTGGACCGGCCAAGTCGGCTCCTGTGCCCAGCCGTTGCGGCTACGGGACATCGAACTGCCCGTCGTGGACGGCCGGGTGCGGCTGCCGCTGGCCGGCCTCGACGAGATGTCCGCCTACCAGCTGATCCTCGCGCCGGGCGGCAACGGCGCCAAGCTGCTGCCGTCGTCGGTGAGTTGGCGGGAGACCTACGAGGCCGAGGACGCGACGTACACGGGCACCGGCTACTCGAAGAACGGCCCCGAGGGATCCCCGTCCGCCGTCGACAAGTTCGCCACCTCCGGCGGCCACCATGTGGGCGGCCTGCGCACCGGCTCCGACGGCGTCCTGGCCTTCGACGTCGAGGTCCCGCAGGACGGGACGTACGACATCCGGATCTTCGCCAACTCCCACAACCAGGCCGACCTGGTACGGGAGTCGGGCCCCACCAACGTCTTCCTGCGCATCGACGGCGAGGACGCCCGCGAACTGCGGCTGCCGCTCGGCTACAAGTGGGCCGTGTGGGGCCACACCGACATCCGGGCGGAGCTCACCGCGGGCCCGCACCGGATCACCCTCGCGGCCCAGGACCCCGACCTGGGCGTCACCAGGGGCGACGCGGTCATCGACAAACTGGACCTCGCCCTGCATGACGATCGCCAACCCGCGTTGTACGACGCCGAGTTCGCGGCGCTCGCAGAGGGAGCGCAGGCCGACTGGACCAACCCCGGCGCCTCCGGACCCGGCACCGCCGTCCTCCCGCGCGGCGGTACCGCCACCTTCTGGGTGCACGCCGACGGGGACGGAGAGGCGACGGTCACCGTCGACCTGCTCGGCCCCGGGGAAGGCCTGCTCACGGTCAACGGCGAGGAGGTCGGGCCGGTGGAGCGCGGCCCCGTCCCGCTGTTCCTGGCCGGCGGTATCAACAAGGTGACGGTGACCGGGACTTCGGAACGCCTGGTCGTGGACCGGCTGACCGTCGGGCCGTCCCGTGGACTGCTGCCGACGTCGGTGTCGGCCGCCGAGGAAGGCAGCCTGAGCGGCACGGCCAAGGTGACCGGATTCCCGTACGCCACCGGTGGCAAGGCGGTCGAGGGCATCGGGGAAGGCCCTGCCAACGCCCTCACCCTGACGGTGACGGCGGAGCGCGCCGGACGCCACGCGCTGACGATCCGCTACTCCAACGGCGAACAGGCCCCCGCCACCCACTACAACCCGGACCCGATCTGCCGGCACGCCGACATCTCCGTCAACGGGGCTGCCCCGCACCGCGTCCTGTTCCCGACCACCTTCCACTTCAACAACTTCTGGGACCTCTCCGTCCCCGTCACCCTGAACGAGGGCACCAACACGGTCACCTTCACCGCCGACGAACTGCCCGACTTCGACGGCGAGACCCGCAACCCGTACGGCCAGCGTTCGGCGTACGCACCGGTCGTGGACCAGGTGACGGCGACACCGCTCACCGCGCCGACCACCACTTCCTGAGGAGCGGGTCAGCCCTCCTGCCCCGCCACATACACCCCGAACACCGCCCCCCGCGGGTCCCGCAGCACAGCGATGCGCGGTCCGTCCGGCACGGATCTCGGCTCCATGAGGACCGTGCCGGACGCCTCCGTCGCCGTGGCCGCGGTGGCGTCCACGTCCGCCACCGCGAAGTACGGCAGCCAGTGCGGCGGCACCTCGTGCGGGAACTTCTCGTCCATCCGCACCATGCCGCCGAAGTCGGCGCCGTCGATGCCCCACTGCGTGTAGTGGGCCGAGGAGTCGACGCTCCAGCCGAAGACCGTCGTGTAGAAGTCCACGGCCCGCTCCGGGGCCCGGGTCAGCAGCTCCACCCAGCCCAACGAGCCGGGCGCGTTGAACACTCCGGCGCCCGGGAAGGCCCGCGCCTGCCAGATCTGGAAGACCGCACCGGTCGGATCCACCGCCACCGCGAAACGGCCCACGTCGAACACGTCCATCGGCCCCAGCAGCACCGTCCCGCCGGCCGCCGTCACCTCCCGCGCGGCCGCGTCCGCGTCGGCGACCGCGAACGACACGTTCCATGCCACCGGCTGTGTCTCCTGGTACAGCGGCGTCAGCGCGGCGACCGCCGCGTCCCCGAGGTGCGCGACCGCGTAGCCGCCCGCCTCCTGCCGCGGATCGGTCTCGGCACGCCAGCCGAACAGCTCCGCGTAGAACCCCTTGGCACCCTCGAGGTCATCGGTCCCCAGCTCGGTCCAACAGGGTCCGCCGACGACGGGCTTGTCGAGCTTCAGGCGCTCCTCCACAACAAAGCCGAGCCAGCCCCCTCCAGCACGCCAAGCCCGGGCCGGGGCCGGGGCCATCCGGCGGGACTTCCTCCCATACGGCGCCGACGAGTCACCGGCCCGCAGGGGAACAGCCCCGGACCTCGATCACCCTCCAGCCCGCCACCGGGGGGCCTGGCCGGCCCACCGCCGACACTCCGACCGGACCGGCCCGCGTGCCCGACCGCTCCCCGCCCCGCCCCTACATGACCCGGCCGACCCGACTGCCGCCCGGCCCGACAAGTCCCCGCCCCGATCAGATCCCCGGCCGATACCGGATCGGATGGTCCGCCGGCACCTCCACCAGAACGATCCGCGTCCCGTCCGGGTCCGTGATCCACATCTCGATCAGGCCCCACGGCTCCTTGACCGGCGGGCGCACGATCTCGACCCCGGCCCCGCGCAGTTCCTCGTGCGCCGCGGCCGCGTCCGCGACCTGGAGCCACAGCCGTACGTCCGGGGACGTCGCCGTCTCGGAGCGGCCGGAGAGCTCCAGGAAGCCGCCGCCGAGGAAGTAGACGGTGCCGCGCTCCGGGCCCGTGCCGAACTCGCGGTAGACGGAGAGGCCCAGCTGCTCGCCGTAGAAGCGCCTCGACAGCTCGGGATCGGTGGGACGGAGCAGGATCCGGCCGCTGAGAATGTGCACCATGCACCCGGAGCCTAGTGGCGGCGTTACTCTCAACGGTGCCCGCGCCGCGCCAGAGATCGGAGAGCCTCACCCATGGACACCGCCGCCACCGCAGGACTGACCTTCCGCGACGCCGCGGACGCGGACGTGGACGTTCTGGTCGCGCTCATCGAGTCGGCGTACCGGGGAGACTCCAGCCGGACCGGGTGGACCACCGAGGCGGACATCCTGGAGGGACAGCGCACCGACCCGGAGGGCGTGCTCGCCGTCATCAAGTCGCCGGACAGTCGGTTGCTGACGGTCGAGCGGGACGGTGAGGTGGTCGCCTGCTGCCAGCTCGAACACCGCGGTGGCCACGCCTACTTCGGGATGTTCGCCGTCAGCCCGAAGCTTCAGGGCGGGGGTCTCGGCAAGGTGATCATCGCGGAGGCGGAGCGCACGGCGCGCGAGGCCTGGGGCGTCGACGAGATGCACATGACCGTGATCTCCGTACGGGACGACCTCATCGCCTGGTACGAGCGCCGCGGCTACCGCCGTACGGGAAGGATGACGCCCTTCCCGTACGGCGACGAGCGCTTCGGCATCCCGCAGCGCGACGACCTCCAGTTCGAGCTGCTGGTCAAGGAGCTCGGATGATCGTTACGCCGTGAAGCGGCCCGTGCGCTTGATCTCCGGATAGTCGGTGGTCGCGCCGTCCAGCTGCAGGGCCCGTACGAGACGCAGCTGGTCCTGCGTGTTCACCACCCAGCCGATGATCCGCAGGTCGGCCTTGCGGGCCCGCTCCACGATCTCCAGCGTGAGGCGGCGGATGTTGAGACAGACGGTCCGCGCGCCGGCGTCCACGGCGCGGTCGACGATGTCGGTGCCGTAGCGGCTGCCGATCAGCGCGGTGCGGACGCCGGGCACCAGGCGGCCGATCTCGGCGACCGCCTCGTCGTGGAACGAGGACACCTCCACCCGGGAGACCAGGTCCCGCTTGAGCATCACCTCGGCCAGCGCCCGCGCCGCCTGCACGTCCTTGATCTCGGCCTGCAGCGGCGTCCGTACCGCCTCCAGGACCTCCTCGAAGACCGGCACCCGCTCCCCGCGGCCCGCGTCCAGGGCGCGCAGTTCGGCGAGGGTCTTCTCGGCGATCGGTCCGGTGCCGTCGGTCGTGCGGTCCACGTCGGTGTCGTGCATGACGACGAGGGCGCCGTCCTTGCTCAGATGCAGATCGAGTTCGATGACGTCGAGGCCGGCCTGCTGGGCGGCGACGAAGGAACGGAGGGTGTTCTCGGGTTCGGTACCCATGACTCCGCGATGACCGATGGTAAGGAAGTTCAAGGTTCAACTCGCTTCCGTCGACGGCGGCTCGGACCACGCGCGGACCGGAGCGGACGGTCGCACGGGCAGAGCCGCAGCCTAACGGCCCCGCCCTGCGATGAACCCGCGCGTACACGGGGGATCGGCGTGGCGTATGGGGCGTATCTGGTCCGTATCGCCGGGAGCGGTCACCCGGGCGTGGGCGAGTCCCGTGGGCATTGACCGATGGCTGGTACCCGCCGAGCACGGATATATACCCGGAACAGTCGTCTCCACTGTATCCGGCAGGAAAAAGTTCGGTGACGATGCTGGTGGGCAGGATAATCTCCCGAGACCGCTCTTGCTGGGAGGAAGCTCGTATGTATACGGTCTCCTTACGCGAGGTTCTCCCGTGGAGGATGGGACATGACGGAAATTCTTGTGCAGGTGGCATCGGGGGAACAGGTTCCTCCCGCGACCAGGGTGGTTGAGCACCCGGCGTGGCCGGTGCTCAAGGATGCCGTGGAGCGGATCCGGCCATGGCAGTCCAAGGACGGATCGATCGACTTCGAGGCCGAGGGTGCGCCCGGGCGCACCGATGCCGAGGTGGCCGTACGGCGTGTCGCGGCGGCCGTCGAGGAGCTCTCCCCGCTGCTCCCGCACGACCGCGCCTACCACGAGGCCCTGGTCAAGGACCTGGACCGGTGGGTCGTGGATGACTTCCAGGTGCCCGACTTCCTGGACTCCCTGCTGGCCTTCCAGCCCGCCGCGAACCGTGCGGACGGCCTCCAGCACCTGGTCGTCTTCCCCATGTACACGCAGAACGGCAACCCCGACCGCAATCTCGAAGCGGTCGTGCTGCGCATGGTCTGGCCCGACTGGCTGTCCGAGCTGGAGCGCACCCGCTACGACAACCCGCTGTTCTGCGGCATCACGTTCGAGGACTTCACGGCCGGTTACGACACCAACTCCGCCGTGCTCTTCCCGGAGACCATCGCCGTACGCGAGGCGCCGGAACGATTCTCCTGGGGTGGCATCTTCTGCGACCGCGAGGCGGCCCGCTTCCGCCGGGTCACCGACGCCGCCGTCGGCATCCTGGGCCTCGACCTGCCCGAGGACATCGCCGCGATGGTCCACGACCAGAGGCGCTGCGAGGAGGCCTTCGTCCTGTGGGACATGGTCCACGACCGCACCCACAGCCACGGCGACCTGCCCTTCGACCCATTCATGATCAAGCAGCGCCAGCCGTTCTGGATGTACGGCCTGGAGGAGCTGCGCTGCGACCTCACCGCCTTCAAGGAGGCCGTGAAGCTGGAGGCCGACGGCGTCCCGCAGGCCCGTGACGTGCAGTACGCGGTCCTCTTCGACCGTATGTTCCGCTTCCCGGTGACGGGTGAGCGCGTGCGCAACTACGACGGCCTCGGCGGCCAGCTCCTCTTCGCCTACCTGCACAAGCACGACGTCGTGCGCTGGACGGACAACAAGCTGCACATCGACTGGCAGCGCGCCCCGCAGGTGACGAACCAGCTGTGCGCCGAGATCGAGGACCTCTACCGGGCGGGCATCGACCGTCCGAAGCTCGTCCACTGGTTCGCGGCGTACGACCTGGTGTCGCGGTACCTCGCCCCGCATCCGGGCTCCCGCTGGGCCAAGGGTCCCGACGCCCTGGACCTGAGCCAGCCGCCGCGGAAACTCGTCGATGACGTGCTTCCGGACGAGTTTCCGCTGAGCATGTTCTATGAGGCCCTCTCCAAGAAGCTGAAGAACGTGATCGCCTCCACCAAGGGCATCACCGCGGAGAGTGCCGAGCGGGTCGCCGCGTGAACGACCGCGGCACCGAGAACACTGCTCAGCAAGCTCAGGAGGCGAAGAACATGGCGGGGAACGGAGCTCTCAGCGGTGCGGTGATCGCGGTGGCCGGCGCGGGCGGACCCGCCGGGCGGGCGACGCTGCTGCGACTGGCCGAGGCCGGTGCGACCGTCGTCGGCGCGGACAACGACCCCGAGCGGCTCGCGGAAGCCGTGGACGCCGCGCGTTACGCCTCGGGCGGCGCCACCGTCACCGGGGAACCCGTCGACCTGCTGGACCTGGAGTCCACCCGGGACTGGGCCACGCACATCGAGAAGGACTTCGGCCGTGTCGACGGCCTGGTCCACCTCGTCGGCGGCTGGCGCGGCAGCGAGACCTTCATCAAGACCAGCCTGGACGACTGGGACTTCCTGGAGCTGCTGCTCATCCGCACCGTGCAGCACACCTCCCTCGCCTTCTCCGAGGCGCTCCAGCGCAGCGAGCGCGGCCGCTACGTCCTGATCAGCGCGGCCGGCGCCTCGAACCCGACCGCCGGGAACGCCGCGTACGCCGCCGCCAAGGCCGCCGCCGAGGCGTGGACCCTGGCCATGAGCGACTACTTCCGCAAGGCCGGGGGCGCCGAGGGGCCGACCTCGGCGGCTGCGATCCTGGTGGTGAAGGCGTTGGTGCACGAGGCGATGCGCGCCGAGCGCCCCAACGCGAAGTTCGCGGGCTTCACGGACGTCAAGGACCTCGCGGAGGCCATCGCCGACGTCTGGACCAAGTCCGCCGCCGAAGTGAACGGAAAGCGTCTGTGGCTGACCGAGAAGCCGTGAACCCTCCCAAGACCGACGCTCGTCGCCATCACGACCCGGAGGTCCGCGGCTTCGCCAGCGACAACTACGCCGGGGCCCACCCGGAGGTGCTCGCCGCCCTGGCCCTGGCCAACGGCGGGCACCAGGTCGCGTACGGCGAGGACGAGTACACCGAGAACCTCCAGGCCGTCATCCGCAGCCACTTCGGCGCCACGGCGGAGGCGTTCCCGGTCTTCAACGGCACCGGCGCCAACGTCGTCGCGCTCCAGGCGGTCACCGACCGCTGGGGCGCGGTGATCTGCGCCGAGAGCGCGCACATCAACGTCGACGAGGGCGGCGCCCCCGAGCGCATGGGCGGCCTGAAACTCCTCACGGTCCCCACGCCCGACGGCAAGCTCACCCCGGAACTGATCGACCGGCAGGCGTACGGCTGGGACGACGAGCACCGTGCGATGCCGCAGGTCGTCTCGATCACCCAGAGCACGGAACTCGGCACCCTCTACACGGCGGACGAGATTCGCGCGATCTGCGAGCACGCACACGCGCGTGGCATGAAGGTCCACCTGGACGGCTCCCGCATGGCCAACGCGGCCGCGTCCCTGAACGTCCCGATGCGGACGTTCACCAACGCCGTCGGCGTCGACATCCTCTCCCTCGGCGGGACGAAGAACGGCGCGCTGTTCGGCGAGGCGGTCGTCGTCATCAACCAGGACGCCGTCAGCCATATGAAGCACCTGCGCAAGCTGTCGATGCAGCTCGCCTCCAAGATGCGTTTCGTCTCGGTGCAGTTGGAGGCCCTGCTCGCCAAGGACCTGTGGCTGCGCAACGCCCGCCATGCCAACGAGATGGCCCAGCGTCTGGCCGAGGGCGTCCGCGCGGTGCACGGCGTGGAGATCCTCCACCCGGTCCAGGCCAACGGAGTCTTCGCCCGGCTTCCGCACGACGTGAGCGAGCGCCTCCAGAAGCGGTTCCGGTTCTACTTCTGGGACGAGGCCGCGGGTGTGGTGCGCTGGATGTGCGCGTTCGACACGACCGAGGAGGACGTGGACGCGTTCGTGGCGGCGCTGAAGCAGGAGATGGCACGCTAGACCACGCTCGGTGATGAATAGATATGCGGTCTCCCGTAAAGTAATTGACTGCCGGGTGGCCGCGTTTCTATGCTCTACGGGTATGGAGCTGATCCAGAACACCCCTGACCTGTCCGCGTATTTGGCCGCTGACGAGGCCATCGACCATGACCACGAGCTGGTGCGCGAGACAGCCGCACGCCTGGCCAAGCACGCCGACGACTCGTATGTCTATGCACGCCTGGCCTTCGAGTTCGTACGGGACACCATCCCGCACTCCCAGGACTCCGGCGATCCGCGCGTCACCTGGCGCGCCTCCGACGTCCTCGAACAGGGCACCGGCATCTGCTACGCCAAGGCCCACGCCCTCGCCGCCCTGCTCCGCGCCGAGGACATCCCGACGGCGCTCTGCTATCAACGCCTCGCCCACGACGACGGCGAGGGACACGCCGTCCACGGCCTGGTCGCCGTCCGCTTCAACGGCTCCTGGCACCGACAGGACCCACGCGGCAACAAGCCGGGCGTGAACGCCCAGTTCTCCCTCACCGGCGAACAACTGGCCTGGATCCCGGCCCCGGAGTCCGGCGAGGCGGACTACCCGACCCTGTACGCAGAACCGCACCCGACCGTCCTCAGCGCCCTGAAGACGGCCCTTGACCGACCACACTTGTGGAAATCGCTGCCCACAACGCTCTGAAGAGCGCCTCGGGCTTCGCCACGAAGAACGGAACAGGCCCGGCGGGGTCCGAACGGGCCGTCCAGGTGGCGGAGACGCGCTTGTGGGGGTGGCGGGGGCTCCTGCTCAACCAGCCGAAATCCGCCGTCCGTTCCCGCTACGCGCCGCTCCCCGGAGCCGTCCAGGCCGGAACGCGCGGGAATTAGCCGACCGACCTCAGTTGGAGTCCGCCGCCTTCACCTCTTCCGGTGTCGGTGCCGTACCGCCCAGGTGTGCCGGCATCCACCAGGTGTCGTTCGCGTCCTTCGGGCGGACCGGGTAGGCGCGCTGGGCGGCCTCCAGGAGCTCCTGGACGCGTTCGCGCAGGCGGCGGGTGATGGCGCCCGCGTACTGGTCCTGGGGCGCTTCCACCGCCTCGCCGACGCGGATGGTGATCGGGGTGTGGCTGCGCTTGAAGTTGCGCGGGTGGCCCTTGGTCCAGAGGCGCTGCGTGCCCCACAGGGCCATCGGGATGAGCGGGACGCCCGCCTCCTGGGCCATGCGCGCGGCACCCGACTTGAAGCTCTTCAGGGTGAAGGACTGTGAGATGGTGGCCTCGGGGAAGACGCCCACGATCTCGCCGGAACGCAGCGACTCCAGCGCGTGCTGATACGCCGCCTCGCCGTTCTTGCGGTCCACCGGGATGTGCTTCATGCCGCGCATCAGAGGACCCGAGATCCGGTGCCGGAACACGGACTCCTTCGCCATGAAGCGAACGAGACGTTTCTGCGGGAGAGCGGCGAGGCCGTCGAAGATGAAGTCCAGGTAGCTGATGTGATTGCTCACCAGCACGGCGCCGCCCGAGCGCGGAATGTTCTCCGATCCCTTGCAGTCGATCTTGAGGTCCCAGGCCTTGAACAACGTTTGGGCGAGACCGACGACGGGACGGTAGACAAGCTCAGCCATGGACGGGGTGGACCCTTCTCTCTGCCTGGGAACGGGTCTCCTGGCGGGAAGCTACGCAGCCGTAGGTTTACGGCATCCCGCAGATCGTGCCCCAAGAACGGCCGGGGAGCCAGTCCAAGTTCCTGTGAACGGCGGAGATCCTCGTCACGTAGGCCGCGGTGATCCACCTCGTGCTTTTAATCCGTCTTTACTCGGTGCGCACCGTCACCCGCCGCACCAACAGATACATCTCGCAGCCCAGGCAGTACCCGAACGTGGCATTGAGGAAGGCCGCCGCGAGCGCCAACCCCGTCGCGGCCAGGCCGAGCCAGTCCGGACCGAGTGTGAAACCGACCAGACCCACGCCCGCGAAGACGAGCCCCACCGCCTGCGCGAACCGCGGCGGTTCCGGCGACTCGAACTCGGTCGGCGGGCCGATCCGGGGCCGTACGATCTTCCGGAACAGCCAGCCGTACGGCGACCGGCCCACCCCGCCCGCCGCGCCAAGCGCGAACGCCGACGTCTGCCAGGCCAGCAGCCAGGCACTGCCGGTGATCAGTACCAGGGCCAGCACCAGGGTCGTCACGGCCGCCCCGAAGCGCGGGCCTTTCACATCGATGTCCATGAATCAAGCATTCCGCAGGGGAAACGATTCAAGGGCTCGGGAATCTTTGCAGTCTCGTGAACGCTGGAGCAGTCGATGACCGGACTTGTGGTGTGCGTGGTGGTGCTCGCGGCGGCGAGCGCCTACGGAGTGCTTCACCGGCGGCGGAACGGGAGGGTACGCGTGCGTGGGCGCGACGACGGAAAGCGGCTCGGCGCGGCCGAGTTGGGCGAGGACCTGGGCGAGCGCGCCACCCTCGTGCAGTTCTCCAGTGCCTTCTGCGCGCCCTGCCGGGCCACTCGCAGGATCCTCGGCGAGGTCGCCGGCATGGTCCCCGGCGTGACGCACGTCGAGATCGACGCCGAGGACCGCCTGGAACTCGTACGCCGACTCGACATCCTCAAGACCCCCACCGTGCTGGTCCTCGACGCCGACGGCCTGGTCGTCCGGCGCGCCACCGGCCAGCCGCGCAAGGCCGACGTCATCGCAGCACTGGGGGAGGCGGTTTGACGGCTGTGAGACTGACGGTGAGGCATCTCCCATATGTCGGAACGTACTTGACTGGGCGTACCACCTATCGTCAGCCTGACCGTATGCCTGGGGAACTCCTTCTCTACGGGCGGCCGCACGTCGACCTGGCCCGTAACGCGAGCGCGCGCTGTCCGAGCTGTTGAGCAGCCACGACTCCGCTCGGCCCTCCTCGCAGAAGGACGATTCCATGACGGCCACGCCCGACCTCGGCACGCGAACCCCGCAGCTCGCCTCGCCCGACCTCCTCCGTTCCGTCTTCCGCCGGCACGCCGCGGGAGTCGCCGTGATCACCGCGCGGGGCGACGTCGGCCCGGTCGGCTTCACCGCCACCTCCCTCACCTCCGTCTCCGCCGAGCCCCCGCTGCTCTCCTTCGGTATCAGCACCGGAGCCTCCAGCTGGCCCGCGATATCGGAGACCGACCACATCGGCGTCCACGTACTCGGCGACCATCAGCAGGAGCTGGCCGCCACCTTCGCCAGGAGCGGCGCCGACCGCTTCGGCGCGCCCACCGCCTGGTCCGAGGGGCCTGAAGGAGTCCCTGTCCTCGACGACGTCCTCGCCTGGCTGGTGTGCCGGATCGTCGGCCGTGTGCCCGCCGGGGACCACCGCATCGTGCTGGCCGAGGTCGTCCTCGGCGACCACACGGGCCCCGGGAGCCCGCTCCTCTACCACCAGGGCCGGTTCAACGGCCTGCGTGACTGATCGTCGACGGCTCGCCCTGCGAAGCGGTCGAGTTCCGATTACGCTGCGTTGCAAAGGTCACAGTTCAAAGCGCTTGCTTAGCGGGAACGAACTGGGTGTACTGGTGAGTAATATTTCGCTCGGAGCGCGGGCCGCCCCGATCGGGATCGGCCGCTTGAGGCGCCTATGCTGCCTGAAAGTAGGCAGCACCGAAATGACGATGCAGTAGGAGAGCCGGCGTGAGCTTGAGGATCGTTGTCACTGTGAAGTACGTGCCCGACGCCACTGGCGACCGGCACTTCGCCGATGACTGGACCGTCGACCGGGACGACG